>PEWS01000001.1 GCA_002779355.1 Candidatus Nealsonbacteria bacterium CG07_land_8_20_14_0_80_39_13
AATGTCTGTGCCTAAGACATAACAAGGGAACCCTCATAATCGCACATGATATTAGGATATACCTCTAAAAAGTCTATGCCAAAGACGATATACACAGCTTTAATATTCCTTTCCCTCCCCTGCCTCTGTTTTGCTTCTGCCAAACCTCTTGATGTCGCCATCAATGAAATCGCCTGGATGGGAACAAAAACGTCAGCTAATGATGAGTGGCTTGAGCTTTACAATAAATCAAATCAAGACATAAATCTTGAGGGATGGGTATTAAAAGCTAATGACGGAAGCCCTGAAATAAAACTCAAGGGCTCAATCCTCTCCTTAGGTTATTTTCTGCTGGAAAGAACCGACGACAATACCCTCCCGGCAATTAAGGCTGACCAAATTTACAAAGGAGCGTTGGGCAACAACGGAGAAAAACTGGAGCTTTACGATAATTTGGGAACGCTAATTGACTCTGTTGACTGCCATTCAAAATGGCTTGCCGGCGACAACTCCTCAAAACAAACCATGGAAAGAGCAAACAATAATTGGCAAACAAGCGAAAATCCCGGAGGGACCCCAAAAGCCGAAAACAGCGCCGGCGCTAAAATTACAGCGCAAAAAACATCACCACCCGTCCCTGTAGCGATTACGAAACAAAATCCCGAAGAAGCAAAGACAGAACCAAAAATAGAACCGAAGGTAGAGCTGGAGGAAGGAGAAAATAAAACGCCTGCCGCTAAAAAGGAAAATTCGGGATTGGCGATGGCAAGCTCATTAATTATAGCTGTTTTGTCAACAACAGCGATACTCATTTTAAATAAGCAAATCAATAAAGATGGATTTGCCTAAATAAAATTTTTAGCATAGAATATTAGTGTATGTCAGGACATAGCCATGCCAAAACAGTAAAAAGAGTTAAAGACGCCAATGACGCCTTAAAGGGGAAGATTTTCTCAAAAATTTCCCGCGAAGTTACGATTGCAGTTAAAGAAGGAGGTGGCGACCAGGAAAGCAATTCAAGGCTTCGTATCCTTATCCAAAAAGCGAAAAAGGCCAATATGCCGAAAGAAAATGTTGAAAAAGCGATTAAAAAAGGAACAGGAGAACTGGCCAGCGAAACTCTGGAAACAGTAACTTTTGAAATATTAGGGCCTAAGGGAATCGCCGTCATCGTTGAAGGAATAACTGATAACAAAAATCGGACGCTCGGTGACATTAAGAGTATTCTTGTTCGGACAAATGGAAAATTAGCTGATGAAGGCTCTACGAAATGGCTATTTGATAGAAAAGGGGAAATTGTTTTTCATATCTCCGAGCCCCGCAGCGACGGGATCCCGCAAAATGCGGGACAGACGGAAGGGAACCAAGACAAAGATAAAATGGAGTTGGCGGCTATTGAGGCCGGGGCCGAAGATATTTACTGCGACGAAGACGTTTTCGGAGTCTACACAAGGCCGGAGGATTTAGAAAAAGTAAAAAGGGAAATGGAAGCAAAAGGATTTGCCCCAGAATCGGTTTCTTTGTCATGGAAAGCGAAAAGCGAAATTGCTTTAGACGAAAAAGGGATAGAAGCCTGCCAAAAATTATTTGATGAGTTGGACAAAAACGACGCCGTCCAAGAAATCTATTCTAATTTAAAATTATGATCGTTTTGGGAATAGACCCTGGTCTGGCAAATATAGGATACGGAATAATCAAAGAACTAAAAGCCCCGTTGCTGGACAAGAAGGGGGTTTTAAAATGCTTAGGATATGGGCTAATACAAACAGACCCAGCTTTTTATCTGGCTGAACGGCTCCATAAATTGAACAAAGAACTCAATGCAATAATAAAAGAATACGAGCCGAGTATAATAGCTATGGAAAATGTCTATTTCTTCAAGAATCCAAAAAGCGTTATGGCTGTCAAACAGGCAGAAGGAGTTATTTTACTGACGGCCACAAAAAAAGGAATACCTGTTTACGCTTTCAATCCTTTGCAGGTAAAATTCGCTTTGACCGGCTATGGCCGAAGCGAAAAAAAAGAAGTGCAGGAAAAAATAACCTCCACTCTTAACTTAAGAGAAATACCTAAGCCGGATGACGTCGCCGACGCTTTAGCGATAGCCTTAGCTTACTACAAAATCAAATACACTGATTGTTGCAAAAAATCCCGCCGCCTAAACTAACTTAACGAATTTTCTTTTGCCTGATTGCAAAATCATTCCCTCCTTTCGTCCAGAAGACGACCGGCCTCTGGCCGGAGTTTCAACAATTTCTTGCCAATCATTTTGGATTTGACCGTCAATCTTTACCCCTCCCTGCTCAATCAATCTTCTTGCTTCCGCTTTTGAGGAAGCAATTTTTGTTTCAACCAGCAAATCCAATAATTTATAACTTGAAGTTTTGAGTTTACAGTTTGGGATATCAGAAGGTATTTGTTTTTCCGTAAAAATCTTACTGAACTCCTCCCCGGCTTCTCTTGCTTCTTTTTCACCGTGATACATTTTTACAATTTCAAAAGCCAAGCGCGCCTTTATGTCGCGCGGATTTACTTTTTTATCTTTTAATTGTTCCTTTATCTTTTCAATCTCGGGTAAAGATATTTCTGCGCAAAGCTCAAAGTAGTCTATTATTAATTCATCTTTCATCGACATCAGTTTCCCGTACATATCCTTAGGATTATCAACGATGGCGATTATGTTCCCCCAACTCGTTGACATTTTCCGTCCGTCAAGGCCAAAAAGCATTTTCAAGGTCATAATATCTTGAGGTTCTTGCTTAAAGGCTCTTTGAATATCTCTGCCCGCTTTCAAGTTAAATAACTGGTCAAATCCTCCGATTTCCAAATCGGCCTTCACTGCCACGGAATCATAACCCTGGAAAAGAGGATAATTCAATTCATAAAGGCCGATGGGAGTTCCGCCATCCCAGCGTTCCTTAAAATTCCTCCGCTGAATCATCTGTTGAGCGGTAAAATTCGCAGACAGGGAAAGTAAGTCTTTGGCGCTTAATTTGTCCAGCCATTCGCTGTTATAATGAACTTCTGTTTTTTTAGCGTCCAAAATCTTATAAATTTGAGGGAGATAATCTTTCATATTTTCTTTAATTTCTTCCGCAGACAAAGAACGACGCATTTCCTGTTTATCAGAAGCGTCTCCGATTTGAGCGGTAAAATCTCCTATAATCAAAACAATCTGGTGTCCCAAATCCTGAAAGGCTTTCAACTTCCAAAGCTGGGTGGCTCTTCCGATATGAATTTTCGGACCGGTCGGATCAACCCCGTGTTTAATTCTTAATTTCCTACCGGAAAACAACTCCTTTTTAAGGTGTCCCTTATCAATAATTTCCTCCACTCCCCGTGTCAGAATTTCTTCTATGCGATTAGCGTCAGTATTAATTTCCATATTAATATCATAACAAAAAAAACGATCGGCTTAAAGGAGGGACGCCCAAGTGTTCAAAATTTGGACACTTATAGTTTGACTTTTAAACATACTTAACCTATGCTTAGATATATGGCTAAAGACTATTATAAATTCATAAAAGAACTCCGAGTTAAAAAGGGGCTATCGCAGATCAGCGTCGCTGAAAGAATAGGAATCTCCCGTTCGTCTTATGTCGCCTTTGAACAAGGCAAGGTCGGATTAAGCTTATCGGAAGCAATTAAGCTGTCTGATATTTTCGGCATCTCCTTGACCGAAGTTGAGGCCGGATTAAAGCCGAATTATCAAAAATACAAAGAAATGATATTGGCTTATTTACGCAAAGCAGTATCGCCTGACGGCAAAATTTTAAAAACCAAATTAGCCAAAATGCTTTATCTGGCTGATTTCGCTTGGTTCTATGAACAATCGGAAAGTATGAGCGGACTGCAATATCGCCGCATTAAATACGGCCCTGTCCCTGATTTGTACTTTCGGGCTATTGATGAACTGGAAGAAGACGGGAAAATTACTATAGACAGAAAAGGCGAACCGCTTTTAATTTCTGAAAATGCCGCCTCCGGACAGCAAAAATTAAATTTACTGTCAGAAAAAGAACTTGCCCTTATAGGTAAAATTTCCCTCAAATGGGATAAAAGAAAAACCAGCGAAATAGTTGATTTTACCCACAACCAACTGCCCTATAAAATTTGCCAGCCGGAGGAAATCATCCCCTACGAATTGATCACTCAGCAGGACCCGGACTATGTCTATTAACTACTCTGTACTTCTCCAACCATTCGCCGAACGCCATTATCTGAAAAATTTTAGAAAAAAATATAAAGGCGCTTGGAATATAACATGGCGCGCCATCTGCGAAGAGCTAAGACGCTTTGACTCTTTTTTGGAAACATCCGTCGCCGAAACAATAACCGAAAATAATAATATCAGAATCGCAAAAACCGAATTCCGCGTGACCGACACAACTGAATCAAGAAAATCATCGGGCAACCGATGTATTGTGGCCGTTCATAAAGACACCAGCATCGTTAAGGTTCTTTTGATTTACCACAAAAACGATTTGGGCGATGGCAATGAAACCGCAAAATGGAAACAGGAAATTAAAAATAACTATCCTGAATATCGCGAATTATTATAGGATTTGCCGAAAGAAAAGAAATGCTTTAAAATTTACAGAGACGATTATAAAATTATGAGCAAAAGGAGTTTCAATCGGAAAATATTCCAAGCAAAGAAGAGCTGGCTCTTCTTGTTTTTGTCTACTATAATTTCCGGCTTTCTTATTATTCTTATAGGGTTTATTGTTTTATTTTCATTTTACGCCAAAGACCTTCCCCGTCCGGAAAAATTCACGGAAAAACAATTCACACAATCAACCAAAATATATGACAGAACAGGAGATGTACTTCTTTACGAAATTTACGGAGAGGAAAAAAGAACATTGGTCCCCATCTCTTTAATCCCCGAATATCTGAAACAGGCGGTCATAGCTACTGAAGACGCTGATTTTTACAACCACCCCGGAGTAGATATGAAGGCAATGGCCATGTCAATTTTGGCCAATATCAAAGTAATGCAACCGACCGCCTACGGCGCGTCAACCATAAACCAACAATTGATAAGGTCTGTTTATTTCTCACCGGAAAAGACAATGTCAAGAAAGTTTAAAGAAATAGTTCTGTCTTTGGAACTTAACCGTCGCTACTCCAAAGACCAGATATTGGAATGGTACCTGAATCAAGTCCCTTTCGGCTCAAACTGCTATGGAGTGGAAACTGCCAGTCAGACATATTTCAAAAAATCAGTTTCTGACATCAGTCTGGAAGAAGCTGCTGTTTTAGCTTCTTTGATACAAGCGCCCAGTCGCCTTTCTCCTTATGGAAACAATAAAGATGAACTTCTGAAAAGGAAAGACTATGTTTTGGACAGAATGGTAAAAAATAATTTCATAGACACTGCCAAGGCGGAAGAAACAAAGAAAAAAGAAATCACTTTCGTAAAAATTTCCCAGTCGATAAAAGCCCCCCACTTTACCTTATGGATAAAACAACAACTTGAAGAAATGTATGGCGAGGATTTTCTTCGAGAGAAAGGGCTAAAAATTTATACATCCATGGACTGGGATATCCAACAGATAGTTGAGGAAGAATTAAAGGCAGGGACAATAAAAAACAAGGCCTATAACGCAAATAATGCCACCTTCGTGGCGATTAATCCCAAAACAGGGGAAGTACTGGCTCTGACAGGATCAACCGACTATTTTGGCGATCCCGTTCCTGCCGGATGCGACCCGGGGAAAAATTGTCTTTTTGACCCGCAATACAATGTGGCCATTGGAACGCCGAATAATCCCGGTCGCCAACCCGGCTCAACTTTCAAACCATTCGCTTACGTAACCGCTTTTAAAAACGGCTACAGCGACAAAACAATAGTCGCTGATGCTCCAACCAGCTTTGGTGTTTGGGGAAACCAAGAATACGCGCCTCAAAACTATGACCGACTTTTCAGAGGCGACGTAACTTTAAGGCAAGCGCTTTCACAATCATTAAATATCCCGGCCATAAAAACTCTTCTTTATCTGGCAGGAGGAACGCCGAAAGAAGGAATAGAGAACACAATAAAAACAGCGCAAGATTTGGGTATCACCACTTTAAAACCGCCTTTCGGCCCAGCTATAGTTCTGGGTGGCTGGGAAGCAAAATTGTTGGAAATGGTTTCTGCTTATGGTGGCTTTGCCACAGAAGGAATGATCACTCCGCCAGTCTCAATTTTAAAAATAGAAAACGAGCAGGGAGATATTATTTTTGAAAACAAAAAAGAACCAAAAAGAGTTCTTTCCGTTGAACCCTGTAGAATTTTAAATGACATTTTATCAGACAACGTTGCTCGAACGCCTATGTTCGGGGCTAATTCTTCCCTCTATTTTAAAGACTATCAGGTGGCGGTAAAAACAGGAACTTCTGAAGATTATCGCGACGCCTGGACGATCGGCTATACGCCGTCTTTAGTCGGCGGAATTTGGGTCGGGAATAATAACAACAAAGAAATGGTAAAGAAAGCCAGCGCCATGATATCTTCGCCGATGTGGCACAGTATTATGGAAAAGATTTTAGGAAAAATGCCCAAAGAAACCTTCACCAAACCCTCCTCCAATTAGTTGGCTTTGATGGGCATCAGAACGTAGAAAAAATCATCTTTGCCTGACTGCTTCAAAACCCCGGGGCCCTCTTCGTTGGTAAGCTCAAAAACAATATCCTCTCCTTTTATTTTGGAAATTCCGTCCAATAAAAATTTATAGTTGAAAGAAATACTCAATGGATTTCCCTTTATATCGCCGGACAAAAAGCTCTCATACTCCCCCAATTCAGAACTTTGACTGAAGATTTCAATTCTTTTCTTTTCGGGATTTACCTTTAAATTGACTTCATTAGATTTCCCTCCGAAAAGTCCGGCCGCCTTGACCTGATTCAAAAATTCCTCTTTTTTAAGGACAGCTTTTATGTCTGACTTTTGAGGAATTATCTCCTGATAATTAGGATAATCGCCTTCTATTAATTTAGAAACTAACTGGATTTGAGGATGTTTTGTTTCAGCCATAATTGACTCAAAAAGAACCTGATTGGGCGAGAAATATATGTCCAATGCCCCTTCTTTCTCTCCAAAAATACTGACAATTTCTCTGGCCGCCTGCTGGGGCAAAATCATTGAAACGTCGCCGGAAAAAGATTTTTTAACCGGCATCCTTTTTTCTCCCAGCCTAAAACTATCCGTGGCCGCCATCTTTAATTCTTTTTCTTGAAAAAGAAAATATATGCCTGAAATTTCCGGCCTGACCCCGGAAAGGGAAGCAATATCAACTATTTGACTCAAAGCTGAACAAAAAAGAGCTGATTCCACTGAAACGCTCCCGCCCTCTTTGGGTTGGGGAATTATGGGAAAATCATTAGGATCAAAACCCTTAAGAGTTGTTTTATTGTCTTGGCACTCAACAACAATATCTGTTTTTTTTGAAAATAAGGAAAGTTTTTTATTGGGAGAAAGCCCGATTAAACTGGAAAAAATTTTAATTGGCGCCAGAGCCTTGCCGTCTTTTTCAACTTTAGCCAAAGACCACCATTTTATACCAGTCTCAAGATTTGTCGCCTCAAGTCCTAAAAAATTATTTTCCGCATTTAACAAAACATTTTGAAGAATTGGTAAAGAAAGGGATTTTTGAGAAACCTTTTCAATGACCTGAATTCCCTGTTTTAATTTTTCCTGTAAAATTTCTATTTTCATTTTTTAATAGTTTAATAATAAGTATTATTTAATATAAAAGAATTGTTATTGTTTATTACACTTGTGTATAATTTGTAAAATTTGCCTAAAATATCTTTTTTTAATCATTATTTGTGTTCTGTTGTTGTGTGTTTTTCTTGTGGAAAACCGGTTATGTTTTCTGCGGATTTCTTAGGGATGAATTTTCAATATTTTTTTTCGCTCAAACGATTAACAACTTTTCAACATACTTTTCAACACTTTTTCAGGCGGTAAAAATCCTTTGTTTTATTATACTGATTTCTTCATTAAGTTCTTCATTGTCGCCGGTTTCTCTTAATATTTTTTCATAGGCGTGGATGGCTGTTGTATGATCTTTCCCTCCAAACCTTCTTCCTATAAAAGGGAAAGAGTTTTTTAATTCTTTTCTCAATAAAAACATAGCCACTTGCCTCGGTTTGACTATTTCTTTCTTTCTGGAAACAGAAAGCAATTCCGCTTCTTTCAGGTCATAAAATTCAGCCACAACTTGGAGGATTTTTTTAGGATTTATCGCTTTTATCGGCGGAGATATTATGTTTTTCAGCAGGGTTTTGGCGTTCTCAATGTTGATTGTCTGGTTGGTAAGTTTTTGATGGGCGGCCAGTCTGTTTAAAGCGCCCTCCAGTTCTCTGATATTCTTTTGTATGTTGGTGGCTATATATCCCAATATGTCTGCAGAAACACCCAGTTCTTTCTCTTGGCATTTAGCTTTTAATATCGCCACCCTCGTCTCATAGTCGGGCAGGCTTATGTCAGCCGTCATTCCTCCTTCAAATCTTGACCTTAATCTCTCGGCTAAAGAAGGTATGGCCTTGGGTGGCCTATCGGAAGAAAGTATTATTTGCTTGTTTTTTTCATAGAGATAATTAAACGTGTGGAAGAATTCTTCTTGAGTTTTTTCTTTCCCGGCCAGAAATTGGATATCATCAATAATCAGAACGTCAATTTTCTGGTAGCTTTCCCTCAATTTATCCATCTGCTGGTTCTTGATGGCGGAAACAACTCCGGAAGTGAATTTTTCAGAAGAAACATATTTAACTCTTTTGGGACATTCCCCTCCGGCGGAGTTTTTGGATATCTCGTTCCCTATTGCCTGAAGAAGGTGGGTTTTCCCCAGCCCTGTCCCGCCGTAAATGAAAAGAGGGTTATATATCTTTCCGGGATTTTTGGCTACTGCCCAGCCGGCGGCGTGAGCCAGCTCATTGAAAGATCCGATAATAAAGTTTTCAAAAATATATTTAGGGTTGAGATTTGTGTTTTTGTCGGTATCTATCCCTTCAAGCGCCATCTGTCCTGCGGTTGAAGATGTGGTGGCTTCTCTTTTTTGGGGCTTGGCCTTGAGCGTCTTTTTTTCTATTTCATATCTTGTCTCTTTTATCTTTTTGTCTGTATCGCGCAGGATTTTCAATATAGTTTTTCCATATTTATTTTCCAGCCACTCTTTGGCGAAAGAATTGGGGACGGAAACAACAACCACTCCATCGTCTATGGACGATATCCTTGTACTTCTGAACCAAGTGGCAAAATTAGCCGGAGAAATATTTAATTGGATTTGGGCCATCACTCCCTGCCAAAGTTTTTCGTTTTCCATAATTTTGAATTTTAGGATTTTCGTCCAGAGGACGACCAGCCTCTGGCTGGGGAATTTGTCTAGTTTTTATTGTATCACAACACTAAAACTAAAGGAAACAAATTTCAAAAAAGAAAAATTAAAGCGGAGGAAATTTATTCTGTTGATAAACTGTGTATAAGTCGTGATTTAGAAAGGGAATATCGGGTTGATATTAAAGGGATTAATCGTCCTTTTTTACCCCTTTAAAATCCGGAATGGATATGCTTCATGATTAAAATTTTCAATTTTTCCCGCCAGCTGGCGGGACCCCGCCAGAGGCGGTGGTAATTTTTAAATCTTATCTCTTGATTTAGGGATAGTTTTGTTATATGATAGAAATCATCATAAAGATTAAAGCGTAAAACGAAAAACGCAAAAGAATAATATTTTAATTTTTTACTCGGTTATTTTGCATTTTGATTTTTTCATTTTGCATTTGACTGAGCAAAGCGAAGGAATATGTCATTTACTTATAATCCTAAGAAAAAGAAAAGGCAGAGAACCCACGGATATAGGGCCCGCCAAGCAACAAAAGGAGGAAAGGATGTTTTGGTCAGGAGAAGGCGGAAGGGCAGAAAAAAGCTTACAGTGTAAGCTTTTTAAAAATATGCTGGCTAATTCTTATAGACTAAAAAAGAAAGAGTTTGAAAACGCTTTCATTAAGGGCAGAAGCTTCAGGGGAGACTTCTTATTTTTGAAGTTTATTGAAAATAAGACAGAGGGGAACAAGATAGGGTTTATTGTCAGTAAAAAGATCTCCAATAAAGCGGTTGTCAGGAATAAGGTTAAGAGAAGGCTAAGGGAAATTATCGGTAAAAGGCTCCGCGGAGAAGAGGTCGGCTTCAAGCTGAAAAAAGGGCTGGATATTATTTTGACCGCCCGGCCGGGACTGGAGCTGAAAACATTCTTGGAAACAAAAAATATTTTAGACGACCTATTATCAAGGGCAAGAATATTGGGGAAAGAAGAGTAGGAAATGAAAAAAATAATTATAAAAATTTTAAGGTTTTATCAAAAGGTTTTGTCTCCTGATCAAGGAATATTCAGTTTTCTTTTTCGGAAATCTTGCCGATTTTATCCCACTTGCTCCGAGTATGCTTGTCTGGCGGTTGAGAAGCGCGGGGTGATTAAAGGAATATGGCTGGGGATGAAAAGAATATCAAGATGTCATCCCTGGCGCGAAGGTGGAGTAGATATGCCGTAAATTTTAAATTTCAAATTTCAAATTTCAAATTAAAAATATGTTTTTAATAGATATTTTTTATACAGTTTTATATCAGCCATTTTTTAACGCCCTGATTCTACTTTATGAACACTTCCCTCTTCATGATTTCGGCATAGCCATCATTCTTTTGACGATCATTATCAGATTGATTCTTTACCCTCTTATGGGAAAATCAATCAAAGCTCAAAAAGCGATGGCTGAACTCCAGCCGAAGATTCAAGCCATCCAAAAGAAGTACGAGAAAGACAAAGAGACGCAAGCTAAAGAAGTTATGGCTCTTTATCAAAGAGAAAAAATAAACCCCTTGGGGGGATGCTTGCCTGTTTTGGTCCAGTTGCCTGTTTTTATCGCCCTCTTCTACCTTCTTAAGGATTTCGGTAATGGTCTTGATAATTCCAGATTTCTTTACTCTTTTATTTCCATCCCCGGAGGAATGCCTTCAGAGCTTTTTTTCTTGGGGATAATAAACCTTGCCGTTGCCTCTCTCCCTTTGGCGATCATTGTCGGCATTACCCAGCTCGTCCAGTCAAAGATGTTGTCTTTTGGCGCTAAAAAAGATAAAAAGGAGGAGGGGAAGCAAAATGACAGTATGGCCCAAATGACAAGCATAATGCAGGGCCCGATGCTTTACCTCTTTTCCTTTTTTGCCGCCATTGTCTGTCTGCAGCTTCCTTCAGCTATTGCTCTCTATTGGGCCACCAATAATTTATTTTCCATAGTCCAGCAGAAATTAATTTTGGCTAAATGCAAAACGCAAAGCGAAAAATGCAAAATAACAATGTAAAATTTATAACTTATGTTGAGTCAAGAAAATTTGGAAATAATAAAAAAAACAGTATCGGAATTCTTTGAGAAGACTTCTTTTGCCTGTGAGATTGAATTTCTTCCCCAAGACGGACTTACTCTGCCGGTTAATTTGGAGTGTGAAGAGTCGCAGATTCTGATAGGAGAGGGCGGGCAAACTCTGTTTGAAATCCAGCACATTCTAAGATCGATGTTGAGGAAAAAAATATCAGAGCCGTTTTTTCTTGATATAGATATCTCAAATTATAAAAAAAAGAAATGCGATCAGTTGAAGGAAACAGCAAGGCGTATGGCAGATGAAGTTTCCCTTTATAGAACGGAAAAAGAGATGGCTTCGATGTCAGCTTATGAAAGAAGAATAATCCATATGGAATTGGCTGACAGAAGCGATGTCGTCACTGACAGCATCGGCGAAGGGCTGGAGCGAAGGATAATAGTAAAACCTAAAAACTTGTAAACAAAAAAAGGAGCTTAGCTCCTTTTTTGTATCAGCGACATCAGTGTTTATGGATGGGGTAATGTCGGTAATTTGAATACTACCAGTTCGGGATTGATGACTTGGATGATGATATAAGAGGCCATGATTATAGCCAGACCCAGAAGCGCATCTCTGATCCTGTCTTTGGCGTTGCGGATTTTGCTATCGTTCCCTGCTGAAGTGAGCCAATCAAAACCGGCCCAAACAAAAGAAACGAAAGCGGCGATTCCGGAAGTAAAGACGATGAAGTAGTAAAACCAAACAGCCAACTGGTTGAGTTTTTGGTCATTGTTCAAATCAAGGCTTCCGACAATAGGATAGTCCAAATTAAGACAAAGGTTGCCGGGCGCAGGGTCTCCCCCTCCGGCATTAGTAGGGCAAGAAGCGGCAAAAGAAAAAGCCGGGAAAACCAAGAATGTTAAAGTTGATATTATGAATAAATGTTTTTTCAAATTTGTCATGTTATTTTCAATATACTTTATTTCAGATATTAATTCCAGAGGGAAACTTTCCATTTCAAAAAAGATCTCGGAGCTTTTGTAAAAATGTCTTCTTTCTTGTTGTTTCGAACACGCATATTGTCCAAAAAGGGATCATCCCGAGGAAAGGGATTGCTTCTCCTACAAAAGTAGACAGTGTTCGAACGATGGTCATTTTTGTTTCTCGCTTGGCCATTTGCTTCGCCAAAACTTCAGCCACCCTTTTGCTTTTTTTTGCCACTTTATCTATGAAAGTTTTTTTCCCTTGTGTATGTTTTTTTGTTTTTAAATAAATCCATCCTCCGATAATGAGCCCCGTGATTATATCAAGGGCAATAAGAGCCAGCTTTGGTAAAACTGTTACGTCAAAGATTTCAAAAATATCAAGACCGTCGACGAGTATGGCGAAAAAGAAAACAAGCAAGAAGTCAATGTCAGTAAGTTTAGCAGGGGCTTCTTCCAACTCTTGATAGTATTTATTTATATCTTCGTTTGAATCTTGTTCTCCCTCCGCCGGCGCTTCTGATTCATCGGTTTTTTCCCTCTTGTCTTCTTCGCCTATCCCTTTAATAAAATTATCTATGCGGGACTCAATTGTTTTCTTTTCCTCTATCATAGGGTTACTTTTTTGGCTTTTCTAATTTTTATAATTTCTTCAGGAGAAGTGGTGATTATTTGGTCTTCAGCATAGGAGGCAATGACTTTTATGGCCACGTGCTTTTGCCCGGCGAAGAATATGCCCTCCCCCACTTCTGATTCCAAGAGCAGATATTTTTCTTCTTCAGTCAGATTGAAGGTTTGCTTGACTGTTCCAATTGTCGCCGGAGATTGTTTCAGAAGAATTTGGATGGAGGAGTTGCTGATAATCGGCTGGCCGTAAGACGATTTCATAAAATCATTGACGTCTTGAGTGATGGTCGTTACCCCGAGCCAGTATTTTCTCGCTCTTTTGCATATTCCGTAAAGGAAGGAAGCTCCGTCTTCGGATTTCATAAGCCACCAGGCCTCATCTATAACCAAAATTCTTTTCTTTAATTCTGAACGGACTTTATTCCAGATATATCTCATAACGATAAACATGGCCATTGGCCTTAGTTCGTCTTCCATATCCCTGATGCCGAAAACAACAAGAGGCTTATCAGTGGAGATGTTGGTTGTCTGGTTGAAGAATTGAGAAAAAGTTCCTTTGGTGAATTTTTTAATTCTCCTGACTAAAGAGTCAGCTCCCTCCATTGTTTCCAGCACGGTTTCAAGGTCTTCCAGTATAGGCAAGTTTTTCCTCCATTCCTTCGGGTTTGTTTCCGGGGTAATATCTTTTGAAGCGTAAGTTTCCGACAAAGCCCGGTCTATAATGGCGTCTTCTTCGGGAGTAAGTCCGCCAAGCATAATTCTTAAAAGTCCGACTAAGTTGATGATATTAGAGCGCAAAATATCTTCCGGTCTTTCTCCCTCTCTTGGTTCCGGCAAGTCAAAAGGATTGATGTGGTTAGGCGCGGAAAGAGAGATGTCAAGGAAAGAGCCACCGACAGCGTCAGACAATGTCCTGAATTCATTTTCAGGGTCAAGAACAATAACATCAACCCCTTGCATCAACTGGCGTAATATCTCTATTTTCTCCAGATAGCTTTTACCTGAACCGGATTTGGCGAATATGACCATATTGCTGTTTTCCAAGGTAAATCGGTCAAATAAGATTAAGGAATTGTTGTGTTTGTTTAATCCGTAAAGTATTCCTTCGTTGGAGCTCAAATCAGAAGATACAAAAGGAAAGACGCTGGATAACGGCTCGGTATTCATTGAGGTATAAACTTGGAGTTGGTCTTTTCCGTAAGGGGCGGTGGAGTTGAACCCTTCTTTCTGTTGGTAGAGCGCCAGATTCAAGTAAATTAACCTTGATTCCAAAATTGACCGAAGAGTGTTTTGGTCATCTTTAAGCTGGTCCAGATTGTCTCCGTAGACAGTCAGGTAGAGTCCCATTTGGAACATTTTTTCTTGAGCTGTCTGGAGGCTGTCCCTTAAGGTTTCCATATCCTGAAAGGCGACTTCTAAGGCCGGGTCTCTTATCTCCCCTTTTTCTGATTTTTCTGATATATCAGCCGTGACTTCAGTTACTTTTTTGCGGAGTTTTTTCAGAACTGGCCCTGTGTCAATGGGATTAATATGAATTCCTATATCCATAGGGCTGTTGAGGTTGATTATCGGAGAGAACCAGCCGGTGCTTAAATATCTTGGGTAAGAAAAAATGGAAAATGATCTGGCTTTTTTTCTTTCCAGTTCTATGTGGTCAAAATTTATGACAACCGAAGAAGGAGCAATGATGTCTCTCGCTTCTATTGTTTGTTTCCTTGAAATGTCTTTAGGCATTTCCGTTCTTTTTTTGAAAAATGGTAAATTCATTTATTTACTGATTTAGTTCTTCCGGTATTTCCGGGTAATATCCTGTTTCCGCTTGTTCCGGATGATAAAGCGCCCAAAAAAGCTCAATCAGCTCCACTGTCGTCAGGGAAGCTGTCTGCAGACCGCATCTTCTTAAACCCATGGCGATAAATTCCATTCTCTGCCATAGCTGGGCTTTGTTTCTTCGGAATTGTTCTTCTGCCGCAGAGCCTTTTTCCCGCACCCCGGGTATGGTTATGGCTGTGAAAGGCACGATGACGAAGAAGTTTTTTGACATTATCGTTCCTCCTGAAATTATTTTTTGGATAAAAGCGCGGTATTCAGAGGTCTGGATTTTGAGAAGCTCGTCTTTTTGGCCTTCTTCAAGTTTTTTCAGTTTATCCAAGTATCCGGTGATATTCAGTTTTCTTGATTGGATTACGATTTGGATTGAAAAATCAAGCGAGTTCAGGAAGTCTTGGAATTGGTAAATTATGGCTGTCTGTTCATCTTCTGATTTTAAAGCAAAATTAATTGAGGAGGTCATTAAAACTCCCCTCAATGATTTGTCTTTGAGGATAATAACTCCTTCTTTTATTTTATCTATTTCCAGAAATTGCTGGGTCGGCGTTTTAGCCATTTTTTTGTTGCTCTTGGCCGCTCGTTTCCAGGCGGTTATAGAGATTTTTTATCCTGCTTTTTTTGACAATCCTTAAAAGCGGTTCATCCGCAGTTTCTTTTTTCCCCGGCCTCGTCTCTTTGACCATTATTATCGGGGTGTCTTTTTTTTGCCAGAGGTATTTTTTTGTTGAAATATTAAAATTAAGAAAATCCACCAAAATAGCAGGGAGGCTTTTGCCGTTGATTTTCAAGAAGGCCAGAGCCACTCCCAGCCCGCCGACGACAAGACATATCAGTATGAAATTTAGAAAAGAAATGGTCGGGAAGGCGAATTTGACGATGAAACAGATGACGAAAGCCGAGCCGACGAAAAGGGACTGCTTAAAAGTAAGCGGGCCGACTATTTTTGATTCATATTCAATAAATTGCGGAACAGTAAATCTCATAAAAATTTCAAATACCAAATTACAAATTTCAAATGAATGTCAGATGGCTAAAAATTTAATTGCCCGGTCTTTTTTGGGAGCTATTTCTGATTGATGAAAATATCAAAGTAAGTTCTTGGGCTTCTTGCCATAATCGCTCTGCGTCATGCTTTGATTCCGGAATAGTAATCTTTATTATTCTCAGCCAATATTTAGTTTCCTTTGATTCTTTCTTGCAAATTCCTATTTTATGTTCAAAGTCTTTTCTCGATTCTGCTCCATCGGCTTCGCAATAATTAGCCCCGATACTTGTCCCCGCTTTCACTAATTGAGTGATCAGGGGCAAGGTTATCACGTTCTTGGGTATTCTTGTTGCGAACTTGACTATCTCTTCTCCGAAAACAGCGGTACGCTCCCCTAAGTTATATATCTTTTTATTGCCTGCGTCCTCGCTTCGGATTTCATTTGTCATTTGGAATTGGTTTATAAAATTTAGATTTCATTTGGAATTTGATATTTGTAATTTGAGATTTATCCAATGGGTTCGCGGTATTTGCTCGGCGTCGTTGGTGTTGCTTCTATTTTTATTTTTGTTTCTTCTATCTCTTTTTTTATCGTCTCCGTTTCGCTTCCTCCCCTGTAAAGGAGGTCCAGTTCATTGTGGACTTTATGGAAGATGAAGCGGTAAAGCTCATCTGATATTTTTTTTGCCAAGTCGTATTCCAAACCGACTTCTTTTTCAAGCGTTTCAGCTAAATTTTCCGCCGGCAAGGCGCCGACCAGAACTTGGCCGGTGTATCCCACAATACTGCTAAGCTTTTCGGCGACATCATTTTTTTCACAGACATCATAGATATTATTACCTGTTTCTTCGGCGAAAAGAGCCTCCTGTAGCTCTTGAGGCAGTTTTTTGTAGAGCTCCCAAAATTTTTCTTTAGAAAGAGTCGGCATATGATTTGTATGTTTATATTTTATCATAAACAGAACAGACTTCAAAAGGGTTTTTGCGGAATAGCGGGAAAACACGCTATGCTATTGACAAGAAATATAGATATGCTATGATTACAGCATAGATAGTAAGGTTAAAAAAATGGTAGTCCTTTAAAAATTTACATTTTGTTTTTTTATCGCAGAATCGAAAGAAACGACAGATGTTTATTTCAAGTCAGGAGTTTAATTCTTATCATAGGTTTTGATAAGATTTAGACCCTGCCTTGAAGAGTATAGGCAGAATTCATGATCGTAATTAATAAAAATTAAAAAAACAAAAAACAAAAAAATAAAAAAACAAAAAATGCAATGGAACATTTTGAGTAGGAAGGAAAAGAAATTTTCGGCGCCAAGCATCGGCGTACCGGAATTGAAAGAGAACGGGGCTGTTGGATTGAGGGTGGTTAATATGCCATCCGGCGCAAGGACAATAATTTTTTTCGTTCTTTCGAGAGATCATTCGGAAGAAAGAAAGTTTCATGTGGCGTCGGATGGGAGATACCTTCTAACGGGTCTGCCACCTGGGGATTATAAATTCCAGGCAAAGGCAGAAGCCGAAGGCACCAATGGCGAATGGTCGCCACTGACAAACGGCATAAACGTGCCGGATGTGAATGCCAGCACTGATCCCGATCCCGAAGAGGATTACCTCAAGCAGTTGAAGAAGATTAATCTTCAACAGCAGCAGGAGGCTTTTCAGCTGACCTTAATGATGTTATCGGGGGCCACCGGCGGAGACCAAGACATCCCCACCATGAAGGCTGAATATGAAATAATAAGCATGCAAAACAAAATCCTTCAGAGGCAGAGGGATTTACAAGCGATGCGCACTGCGATGCAGAGGCAGATGCAGCAGATGAGGGAGAGTGCTTCCAAACAGATGGAAGCGGTGAGGAAAATTGCTCAAAAAGAGCAAGAGCAGAGCCTCTCCTCTCTTGACCTCGACATCAGTGATATCGCCGGCGATGATAAAGGTAAAGACGACGATAAAAAACCGTAATGTGCGCGGGCGTTATAGAGCAAGAGACAATTAAGAGTTATTCAATTTGTCTTTTGCTCTTTTTTATTTTTTCTCCTTTTTCTCTTTTGGCGCTCGGAATATTTGAGAGATTTCCTCAATATTTTTCTTTTCTTCTTGTATCGCCGTTCTCCCCGTCGCTCCTGTTATTCCCACTTCTATATCTTGTAAACTCTTCTTTTCCGTATCTATCCAGTTGTTAGCTATCCTTACTGCTTGAGCCTTGATATCCGCATTGAAAAGATTCTCAGTTTTCTTGAAAGTTTTTTCCGCTTTGTTTCTTTCGTTATTTATTTTTATCTTTTCCTCCTTTAATTTTTCAATATTTTTCAATTCTGTTTTAAGGTCATTTATCTTTTGCAATTCATTCTCCAGCTTGTCTATTCCATTTTGAGGACCGCCACTGTTCCTCGTGGTTAAAATTTGCTTGTTGAGTAAGCTTTCACTTCTTGTGTTATTGAGCTCATCCTTTACGTCGGTCTCGCTTCGTCTCGCATTGAGTTCTCTTTCTACATCAACTAAATCTTTATCTAGCTTGTTTTTCGCATCATCCCATGTTTTTTCCTCCTTTCTCATTTCTTCAGATAATTTAACAGAAGAGGGGTCTGTTTTCTTCGCAGTACTAATCTGTTTTTCGTATTTTTTGATTTCTTTGATATGGTCAAGATAATCTTTTGCTCTGAAACCATGGCGCCCTCTTAATTCTTCAACCGCCTCTCTTTTTATTATTTCTCCAACCTCCATATTTTTGGTAAATGCCTTGAGGTCATCGGTGGCATTTCCCTCTATATCAGTGAGGTATTCCAACAAGCTTATTTCCATATTTTGTGCGGTAGGATTTTTCTTTACCCAGTTAAGCAACCCCTTCCTTTTAGCGAAAAACTTTTTGACCGCTTCTTGCTTGTCTTTTTCATCTTCCTTGCCCTTTAAAACATCATTGAATGTTTTGTCTATAATTTCCCTTCTCGTTTCTTCGTCAACTGACTTAAGCGTTTCCCTAAGATTTGCCGGGTCGGAGTCGCGCAGATATTTGATGTAGGCAGGAGAAGTTTTGGTAGATTTTGCATATTTTGTAATGTCGCTTGTTTTACCTTCGTCAAAATATACAAGTTTAGCCGCCTCATCATTGTCTTTATCTGTCAGGGTGACGCCACGGCTTGCGCCAATATCAATAATGGCCTGGTCTCTGGTCATCTTCCTTGTCGGGTCAGTGGCTATTTTAGCCGAGATTTCTTTTTCAGTGATTTTTTTGCTGGCTTCAATATTGATAATGGCCTGGTCTCTTTCTGTCCCCGGGTTAGCGATCATATATCTCTGCATCTCTGCTTCGGTTGCTTCTTTAGATTTTTCCATTATCGCCCTTGCCCCTATCTTTCTTTCCATGCTGTCTCGCTTGTCTTTCGCCGTCATCTTAACTTTCAATTCTTTTGTCAGATGCTCGCCGGCATACGTATTCATAATATTTTTTGCCTCATCGCCAAAATAAGGATCTCCCAAATCTTTTATTGACAGCTCTCTAGCTTTTGCCTGCATGTCATTGGGCAATTTTCCCAGCCATCCTTTTTCTGCCATATAATTATAAGCCTGTAATTTATCTCTATCCATAGTAAGTTTTTTGATAACATTAACTTTGTCTTCCATTGTAGTTGCGCCTTCTTCTTTGAATCTGGCTTCAATGTCTATTTTTCTTTTCTTGGCGGCAATTTCCTGGGCTTTGCTTCCAAGTGTTACATCAGCCATTTCAGGTACTTGCCTTGCCATTGTCTTCAGCGTCCCTCCTATTACAGGAACTTTATCAAGCCATTCTGTCTTCTTGCGGACAAGATCGCTTGTTCCTGAAATTCCTTTAGCGCCCCATCCCGAAACTTTTGAAACGGCGCTGTCAATTCTTCTGCCGGCGATTTTCTTGGGCATTGTCCTGTAGAAATTAGGAACTTTTTGGGCATACTCTAGCGCTCCCTTGGCCGCGTTCGGCGCGGATTGAATGGCAATCATCAATCCCATAAACAAAAGCATCAAAGCCACGAATGGTTGCATTAATTTTGAGACGAGATTGACTATGCTATTTTTTATCGCATCAACTATGCTCGTTGGATTTGTTGCGGTGCAGTCGCCAGGACAATTTGTCGGGTTTTCTTGATATTCTAGAACGCTTTTTTGGCAGACAAGATCTCCGCAGCAGTTACAGGTAGATCCTGCTGTAAAAGAAGGGTTGCTACAAAGATTCGTAGGACTAGGGGGGTTGGCGTTGCTATAACAACCCATACTGTTTTTAAAGGGAGCGGTGTCGTTGTTCCCTGCGGACATCATCCACGTTGATAAAAATAGGAAAAATCCGAGAGGGATGCCGATGAAAACCCATTTTAAAAGTGTTGACCACCATTCATCCCAACCAAGTATCCCCGGGAAAAAAGATTTCCCTTCTGCTGTCTGGGTAGCGATTTTTGAGAAAAAAGCAATGGGGGCCAATATAGCCAATATCCAAAAATAAATAACTCTGATAAAAAAGACAAAAGCCACTGCCCCGATAATGAATGTGGCGAATATATTGAAAAGAATTAACGCTATTCCGTAAACCAGTGTCCCTAAGATATCGTCAAGGGTAAATTGCGCCTTGAGTAGCGTTACAGGATTAATAAGGTTTTTAGCGGCTTCGATTATATACTTTTTAGAATTTTCTATCGCCCCCGAGAGTTCTAATCCTCCCATGTCTTGGGTTGCCTTAAGAAAGAAGTGCGTGAGTAAATTTCCGATGTCAACAACAAAGCCGACCAAGACTAAGCTGAAATTGACCAGAAGAGCGTTCAAAATCAGTTTGGGGATCATTTTCTGCGCTTCGTATTCCTTCAATCTCAAAATTGTTGACAATCCAATCCAAGCCAAGATTAAAAGATAGCCCATATTGGCCAATCCCAATGTAAATGGCCAGCCGACATTTTTTACGATATTGGCGTCAATGATAGGGATGGTCAAGCTGATGTCAGCTGTCCACATTAAAATGGAGCCGACAACAGCCGTAAGGGCGGAAGTGATGGCAACGGCTATTATCATGAAAAATTGGGGCAAGATAAAAACTAAACTAGAGAGAATATTAATTATTGGCTCTGCTACAGTGCCGGCAAGGTCGGAAATAAGATCTGCATTAACGAAATGGATCGGAGCCAAAATTGAAAAGAAAACCAACCCTGCTAAAAGAGAAGCGGTTTTCTTGTTTTTAAAAATATTCGATGCTCTAAAAAAAATTGGCATATTTAATTTTAATATACCATATTTAAAAAATAAAAAAAATAAAGGGAACGTGAAATTCCCTTCCTGCGCCATTTTTCAGGCTTTCAGTTTTATATCTGAAAGTTCTATGTAGAACAATCGTCCATTGTAAAGTTCATACCCTTCGTATATGGCAGTAAAAAAACATTCTTCCAAATAAAGCGGTCCATGGCATTTTTCCCTTATCTCTTTCGCCTGTTTTTCATCGACATAGCGTTTTTTTATTTTGCTACTTTCGATAAAACTAAGCGTATTATATTTGTCTACATGTGGTATCGCTTTGAACTCAATCAAATCTTTATGTTTAAGTTCGTAGGGATTTATGTCATCAATGGAGTTATATTTTTTTACTGGTTCATTTGTTGTTTTCTCGCTGAAATAACCTGTCGCCGAAAGGGCGATAAAACCGATTATAAACAGCAAAATCAATATTCCAATCCCTATGGCAACCTTGTGTTGCTCGTATGCGTTTATGTGTGTGCTCATTTTCATTCATCTCGTTTTTATATTTGGACATCAAGTCAGTTTCCGATATTCCGACAATTCAGAGTTGTTCTTTTCGGGATATTGCTGATTTAATGTCCTATATTCCTTATAGCAAAAATCCCCTATTTGTCAAGGGCAAATACGGAAATTACGGAATTTTGGGAATTTCGGAGATTTTAAAATTGGAAGTTCCACCAGGGGACGCCGAAGGAGTAGCCGAGAAGAGATAAAATGGTATTTATAATCGTCCAGGCGAAGAGCATAACCAGATAGCCGGCGCCGGTGGCTTTCCATATCTGCTTTACAGTTCCTGTGGTGGCGGTCAGTTCCTTGAAATAAAACGGGAGAAGGAATAATACTCCTGTATAAACTATGAGCAGGACAAGAGCAATAATTCCTAATTTCCAAAGAAGGAAGTCAATGATGGTTCTTATCATCACGAAAAAGTGTTTGAATTGGCAGGTCTCCCTTTCGTCAATGCCATAGGGGTCAGAGAGGTTATTTTTTTGCCCGCAAGGAATTAGTCCTGCTTGCTGACTAGACGGGAGAGATTGCGCCAAATTGAAAGTCCATGTGAGGGATGTCCCTCCGAGTTGGCTTGCGAGGTTTGCATTTTTGCTTTCGCAGTTTGTTGTTAAACATGATTGGACTGTCCAGCTATATCCTCCTACGCAAAGCTTGTTTTTTCCTTGGAGCATTGCGGAGAGAGCCAGAGAATTTGATGTTGTCACGCCGTCCAGAACTTTTCCTGCGCTGGCGCAATTGGCGCTTGTGTCTCCTGAACCGCTATAAGAAATTTCATATTTGTATCCTTTGGCGCCGGGGACGTCATCCCAGCTAATAGATCCATCGGTTGAGATGGTCGCAGAAGATGCTGGGATTGGAGTTGTTGGCGCGACAAGGGTAAAGGTTGTGAAAGACTGCTCGGCAGTTGTTGGCCCGCAAAATGTTCCATCTTTGTCAGCGCAAGTTTTTACTTTCCATTCGTAGGTTATATTCTGTAAAAGCTTTGGGTAATCAATTAAGAGGGAATTTGAAGAAACGAGCTTTCCTTCGTTTTCGGTTGCTCCTTGGGAAACGAAAACCCTGTAGGAAGTGGCGCCGGGAGCAGGCGTCCAGCTTAATTTTACAGGAATTACTGTCGCGTCTGCCGATAAGTTTGTCGGTGGTTCGCCAGTGGTTTTAAATTTCCATTCATCACTCCAGTTATAACATTTTCCTTGAATTTCTAAGCCAAAAAAACTAAGCGCCCAATTTAACGCATCTGTAATAGAAGCTATTAATCCTTTCATCTCCCTGCAGGTTCTTACTTTCCATGTATATATTTTTCCATATTTATTATTATCCAGATTTTCCCAGAGGAATGTTTTGACATAATCTGCTCCTCCCGACGTTGGTGTGCCGTTGTAGTTAAGGGGAACATTTGTTAGAGGAGCCAACGATCCTTCTGGTTTGAGAGCGTCTAAGGTTTTGTATTTTATATCAGAAGGATCTGATTTGTCTAAAATAATTATATTATAAGAGTAGGCGCCTGTGACAGGGTTCCATTTTAAAAGGTCATCCATATTGACATAAGGAATTGTTTCCGGGCTACTTGTGTAGACCGGACTTATTAAACCCGGCGGGGCAAGCTTCCCTGTTCCGATGAACTCCCATGGGTTGCTATACTCTGCGCAAGCATTACCAGATAAATATTTTGTAGGAGTTGTCCCTGCGATTGCGCAAGAAGTATAAGAAACAGGCGGGGTTTTTGTAATGTCTTTGCACCCTGTGCAAACTGTGGCGCATTTGGTTCCGTCCGGTTCTTCACAGCCAGCTACCTTCCATTGATATTTGGTATCAATGGTAAATTCATTCTTGCCGGCTCTGTCAAAAGAATTGGGGAGGGTTCCGGCTTTATTTTTTGTAATTACAACCGAGAGGTGGCCTTCCCAAGGAGGAGTTCCGGATTTTTCTTTTTCCATTTTCAGAAAATAAGAATTGATATCTGGCCCAGCTTCACACCATTTGAACCTTATCAACGGCGCGTTTTTTGGGTCAGAACCTTGCGGATGATTTGTTTTCATTTCCGCCGGCCAATTAGTCCAGTCGTTCCATTCATAGTATTTAAGCGCTTCCCTGCCACCGTCGGTATAATGTTCTTTTATACCGTCTTTAGGATTGCTTCTATCTTCCCAGATTCCCCCGCTCGCCCAGCCGTCCGTCCCGGCTGGCGCCGGCGAAACCAGCTCAA
>PEWS01000002.1 GCA_002779355.1 Candidatus Nealsonbacteria bacterium CG07_land_8_20_14_0_80_39_13
ATTATCAGTTTCTGCGATAATTTTGCTAAGAAAGAAAAATTCATAAAAGACAAAAAAGAATGGAATGGCAAAGTAGAAGCGTTCAAGAAAGAGAAAGAAGATTTGGAGCTAAAAATCACATCGGCCAAAATCAATGCCATGGTCGCCAAGGAGAAGGTAGCGCAGGAAGACAAAAGGATTGCCACACAGATTAAAGAAGCTGAAGATACCGGCAAAAGAGTGGAACCAAGCGGTTTCTGAAGAGCATCGGAGCTTTCGTTTAAGAACGAAAGCCTTTTTATTTGTCCATTGATCTTTGGTCATTGGATTTTGTCCCCCTTTTTTTCTTGTAAAATGGGGGGGTTTCAAGTACAATAAAATCATATGAAGATAGGAATTGATCTCGGTACGGCGAATTCTTTGGTATTCGTCCCTAAAAAAGGGGTAGTTTTGAACGAGCCATCTGTGGTCGCTGTTTCAATTTCTGAAAATAAAATTCTGGCCGTAGGGAACGAGGCCAAAGAAATGACCGGCAGGACTCCTGATACGATTATGGTCTATAGGCCCCTTAAAGACGGCGTTATTGCTGATTTTAGGGTAACCCAGGCGATGCTTAAGTATTTTATTGATAGAGTGTCCGGTTTTTGGAAATTCATCAAACCCGAGCTTATTATCGGTGTTCCGGCCGGGATAACTTCAACCGAAAGAAGAGCAGTCATTGAAGCGGGAATGAATGCCGGAGCCAAACAGGTTTTCCTGGCCAAGGAGCCGATTTTGGCTACCATCGGCGCCGGAATTCCCATAAATTCCTGTTCCGGCAACATGATAGTTGATATTGGAGGAGGGACTTCGGAAGTAGCGGTAATCTCCTTAGGAGGAATAGTAACTTGCCATTCTTTAAGGGTTGGCGGGGATAAAATGGATTCGGCTATTTCTGATTATATAAAAAGAAAATATAATCTGGCTGTCGGAGAGCAAACAGTTGAGGAATTGAAAATTAATATCGGGGCGGCTATTCCTCAAAAAAAATATCCCGCTCCTGTAGTTAATGTTCCTAAAGACAAGAACGAAAACCTTCCTGATGACAAAGAAAAGACAATGGAAATAAGGGGTAGAGATTTGATTTCCGGATTACCCAGAAATATCGTCATTTCCGGCAATGAAATCTGCGAAGCTATCATAGACACTTTGATGGAAATAGTCCAGACGATAAAAATCGTTTTAAGAGACACCCCGCCGGAATTATCAGCTGATGTAATGGATAAGGGATTAGTTTTATCAGGCGGAGGAGCTTTGTTGAAAGGATTTCCCGACCTTATCGCCCAGCACATAGGAGTTCCTTGTTCCGTGGCGGAAGAGCCATTGCTCTGCGTTGTTAAAGGAACAGGCGTGATGCTGGAGAATCTGGATATTTATAAGAAAAGCTTAATGAGCAAGAAATAGTATGTTGATCGGCCATAAAAAACAGCAGGACTTTCTGGAAAGAATAATCGCTTCAGGGAACATTCCTCACGCCTTAATGTTTGTCGGGCAGGAGAAGTTGGGGAAAAGAACATTGGCATTGGAATTCGCCAAAAAACTTTTAGGCAATGACTCCAGCGGGCAATACCCGGACCTGATACTGATTGAGCCGGAAGGAAAAGACATTCAGATTTCCCAGATAAGAGAATTGAGCAGAAAACTTTCCTTAAAACCTTATTTTTCCTCTTTCAAGGTGGCGATTATAAATGACGCTTCTTCAATGAATTCTCAAGCCCAGCATTCATTTCTGAAAACATTAGAGGAGCCGAAGGGAAAAACAGTTTTGATTTTAGTAGCTGAATCGCTGAATCTTTTCTTTCCGACCATTGCTTCAAGGTGCGAGATGATCAAATTTTATCCGGTGACGAAAGGGGAAATAAAAGATTTTTTAAAAACGCAAGAATTATCAGCCGAGGAAATTGAAGACATTATTAAGCTTTCCGCCGGTCGTCCGGGAGAAGCCGTTGACCTCGCCGTTGATAAGTCAAAATTAGAAAAGCATAGGCAGGCGATAGAAGAGCTTAAGGATATTCTCAATTCAAATTTAGGTTCGCGATTTAGATACGTTAAGGACTTGGACAAAGAAAAGGAAGAAGAGGGAGCGATAGACGCCAAAGGAATCCTTAATGTCTGGCTGGGATTTTTCAGAGATATGTTATTATTTGAATTGGAATATCCGGAGAAAAAAAATAGTTTTGGCTATTCTGTTCCGAAAATAGAGGATATTATTAAAAAAACGCAAGAAATAATCTTTTTGACATCATCTACTAATGCCAATAAAAAATTGGCTTTAGAGACCCTGATGTTGGAATTTTAAAATCTATGGCTGAAGTTTATCGTCAAATTATTGAAAAAGTAAAACCGGAGCTGGCGAAGGTGATGTCTTTTTTGGAAAAAGAATTGGCTAAGTTGAGAACAGGAAGAGCCAGTACTTCCTTAGTGGAGGATATTATGGTTCCTTGCTTTGGCCAGAATCTTCCTTTAAAGCAATTGGGAGCTATTTCTATTTCGGAACCGAGGCAGATTGTCATTCAGCCTTGGGATAAATCATATATTGAGCCTATAATAGGAGCTTTTTCAAAGCAGAATATGGGTTTGAGTCCTGTTGTTGATAAGGATGTTATTCGCATTAATCTGCCCCTTGTTGATGAGGAATACAGAAAGAATATCGTCAAGATTGTTTCCGAAATAGAGGAAGAAGCGAAAAAGACCATCAGAAAATGGAGAGACGAGGCTTGGGATGAAATTCAGGAAAAATTTAAAGAGGGAATCGTCAGGGAAGATGATAAATTCAGGGGCAAGGATGAGCTTCAAAAATTGATAGACGATCACAACAAGAAAGTTGAGGAGGCAGGGGAGCGGAAGAAGAAAGAAATAATGTTCTAAATTTCAAATGTTTGTCTCCATTATCATTTTTATTTTAATATTGAGTTTACTAATTTTCGTCCACGAGTTGGGGCATTTTGTTTTTGCCAAAATGACAGGGGTAAAAGTGGAAGAATTCGCCATAGGCTTCCCTCCGAGGATTTGGGAAAAACAAAAAGGAGAGACTCTTTATTCCATCGGCGCCATTCCTTTCGGTGGGTTCAATAAGCTTTACGGGGAAACCAGCGAAGTTGCCCAAGATAAGGATAGAAGTTTTTCAGGCAAGCCGGTTAGAGTGAGGGCGCTGATAAGTTTCGGCGGAGTTTTATTCAATGTTTTACTGGCGACTGTTATTTTCTACTTTATTTTGTCTTCCAGCGGTTTTCAAACAAAACAATTTCTTATTTATGATTTTAAATTCCCTTTCGGTCAGCAGGAAAATTTTATAGCCACCGGAGCTGTGGTTAAAAATTCTCCGGCCGAAATAGCCGGGATTGAGCCGAGAGATTTGATTCTTCAAGTTAACGGCAAAGAATTTAAAAACACAAGCGAGTTTATAGAGTTTATACAGGAGAAAAAGGGAAAGGAAATAAATCTTGTTTTAAGGAATGCCATTACGAATGAAAACAAGAATATAAATATCGTTCCGCGAATTGAGTATCCTGATAATCAAGGGCCGTTAGGCGTCTCTTTGGGAAATATCGCTCAAGTAAGTTATGTCAGTCCTGCGAATAAGATTTTTTCCGGATTCTTGCACTCGGCCAATATTTCCGTTTATTCTTTTTCCGGCCTGGCTTATTTTATAAAAGAGTCATTTCAGGAGAAGAATATTGCTCCGTTGGCATCTTCTGTTTCCGGACCAGTCGGCATTTTTTCTTTAGTGGACACAGCTTCTAAGATGGGATTTGCCACCTTAATGAATTTGACGGCTGTAATCTCTTTGGCTTTGGCGATGTTTAACATATTGCCCATACCGGCCTTAGACGGCGGTAAGTTGGTTTTCTTGGCGATTGAAGCTGTGGCGCGAAAACCGGTTCCTCAAAAAATAGAAGAAAATATTACTATGTTTTTCTTCGGTTTGCTTATTCTGATGATGCTGGCCGCCACCTTCAACGACCTCCACCGTTTCTTTTAATTTTATTCATAAT
The DNA here is from genome assembly GCA_002779355.1 of Candidatus Nealsonbacteria bacterium CG07_land_8_20_14_0_80_39_13. Taxonomy (NCBI): domain Bacteria; phylum Candidatus Nealsoniibacteriota; species Candidatus Nealsonbacteria bacterium CG07_land_8_20_14_0_80_39_13. Next base: position 4,014 of record PEWS01000002.1, read on the forward strand.
TTATAATTTACCACTATGAGACAATCGCAATTGTTCACGAAAACTAAAAAGGAGGCGCCAAAGGACGAGGTAAGCAAGAACGCCCAACTATTAATACGAGCCGGTTTTGTTAATAAAGAATTAGCCGGCGCCTATGCATATCTGCCATTGGGCATCAGGGTTATTAATAAAATTTCAAATATAATCAGAGAAGAAATGAATGCTGTGGGAGGGCAGGAGTTGATTATGACTGCCTTACAAGATAAAGAGACATGGGGAAAAACCGGTCGTTGGAGCGATGATGTTGTTGATAATTGGTTTAAAACATCATTGAAAAATGGGACTGAATTGGGTTTAGGATTCAGCCACGAAGAAGTGTTGGCAAAATTGATGAAAAATCATATCAGTTCTTATAAAGATTTGCCGATTTACGTATATCAAATACAAACAAAGTTTCGCAATGAGGCTAGAGCGAAGTCTGGATTAATGAGAGGCAGGGAGTTCATGATGAAAGACTTGTATTCTTTTTCCAGGAGTAAAGAAGACCACGAAGAATTTTATGAAAAAATGAAAGAAGTATATATGAAGGTTTTCAATAGGTTGGGGATGGGGGACAAAACATACATTACAATTTCTTCCGGCGGTTCATTTTCAAAATATTCATATGAATTTCAAACATTATCAGAGGCAGGGGAAGATGTTGTTTATATTATTGACGAGAAAAAAAGAATAGCCATTAACAAGGATGATTTTAATGATGAAGTCATAAAGGATTTTGGGTTAAGTTTGAACAAGGATAATTTGGTGGGCAAGAAGTCAATTGAAGTCGGAGATATTTATACATTAGGATATAAATATTCCGAAGCGTTTAATTTAACTTACAAAAACGAAGAAGGCAAAGATGAGTTGGTGTTTATGGGTTCATATGGGATGAGTCCATCCAGACTGATGGGCGCTGTTGTGGAGTTAAATAATGACGAAAAGGGCATAATTTGGCCGGAGACAGTGGCTCCGTTTAGGATTCATTTAATCGCCGTCGGCCAAGATCTTAGCATTAAAGAAAATAGCGATAAAATTTATGAGGGTTTAAAAGCTCAAGGAATTGAGGTATTATACGATGATAGAGAGGGGGCGAGCGCCGGAGAGAAATTCGCTGATTCTGACTTGATTGGAATTCCTTGCCGAGTTGTGATAAGCAAAAAAACATTAGCGGAAAACAGCGTTGAGATTAAGCAAAGGAAAGAAAAAGAAGTAAAACTGGTAAAAATAGATGATTTATTAGAGGAAATTTAATTATGCTGAAAAAACTCTTTTCTAAATTTTCCCAAGATATCGCCATTGATTTGGGGACTGCCAATTCGCTTGTTTATGTGAAGGGAATGGGGATTGTTATTGTTGAGCCTTCGGTGGTGGCTGTTAATCAAAAAACAGGGCAGGTTTTAGCTATCGGAGACGAGGCCAGAAAGATGGTCGGAAGAACACCGACTTATATTGTCGCCACCAGGCCGTTAAGGGGAGGAGTTATTTCTGATTTTGAAGTTACGGAACAGATGTTAAGGTATTTTATTGAGAAAGCCCGCAAGCAAAGATTTTTCTTAAGTCCGAGGCCGAGAGTTATCATCGGCATTCCTTATGGCGTGACTGAAGTGGAAAAGAAAGCGGTTATTGATGCCGGAAAATCAGCCGGAGCAAGAGAGGTCTTTCTGATTGAAGAACCGATGGCAGCGGCAATCGGAGCTCGTCTTCCTGTCCAAGAAGCAGGAGGGAATTTCATTATTGATATTGGGGGAGGAACAACCGAAGTCGCCATTATTTCTTTGGGGGGAATAGTTTTGGCTAAAAGTTTAAGGGTGGCAGGAGACAAGCTCAATGAAGATATTATTAAATTTGCCCAAGAGGAATACAAATTACTGATTGGAGAGAGAACGGCAGAAGCTATTAAAATGGGCATCGGTTCGGCTATTTCCATGGGGAAAGTAGATTTGGAACAGCATTCCAAGGGGAAAAAATCTTCCAATTCGCGGGAGATGTCTATGAGGGGCAGAAATTTAATCACCGGATTGCCTGAAGAAATTATGATTTCGGAAGAGGACGTAAGAAGGTCAATGGAAAAATCAGTTAAACAGATTGTGGCTGAAGTTAAATTAGCCGTGGAAGAAACTCCGCCGGAATTATTGGCTGATGTGATGGCCAATGGAATATTTCTTTCCGGAGGAGGTTCTCTTTTAAGAGGTTTGGATATTCTGATAGCTAAGGAAACAAAAATTTCAACAAGGCTGGTTGATGACCCGATGACGGCTGTGGTCAGGGGAGCGGGAATAGTTTTGGAGAACCTTGATGAATTGCAAGAGGTGCTGGTGGGCACGGAAAATTTAGAACCGCCCAAGTAAAAAACATGATAAAAGAGGAAGAGGTTAAACATATCGCTGAACTTGCCAGAATCGGCTTAAGCGATGAAAAAATAGGAAAAATATCAAAAGAATTTTTGGAGATTTTGAATTTTGTGGAGAAATTAAAAGGAGCTGATGTTGACGGGGTTGAAGAGGCTGACCATTCAATAAAAGTAGCCAATGTTATGCGGGAGGATTTGGCCATCGATGTCTGTGGAATTAAAGAAACAAATTCGGAGAAATTATTAAAAGAAGCCGGAGAAAGGGAAGGCGATTACGTGAAAGTGAAATCAATTTTCCCAGCCATAGGCTGGTCCGCCTTTGGCGGATAAATTTCCTAATTTTATGGATTTGAAGGAATTAACAATTTCTAAAATTAACAAAGGCCTGTTGGATAAAGAATTTTCCTGTCGGGAAATTTGTCAAGCTTATTTGGGAAGGATAAAAGAAAGAAATAAGGATGTTTTTGCTTTTCTTTCTGTGGATGAAGACGGCGCTTTATTGCAGGCAAAAAAGGTGGATGATTTGATTAGGGACGGTAAAGAGATTTCTCTTTTGAGCGGAATTCCTTTGGCCATAAAAGACAATATCTTGGTTGAGGGAATGAAATGTACAGCCGGCTCAAAGATTTTGAAAAATTATAAAGCTCCTTATGACGCTACGACAGTAAAGAAACTTAAAAAACAAGAAGTGATAATTTTGGGAAAAACAAATTGCGACGAGTTTGCTATGGGTTCTTCAACGGAAAATTCCGCTTTTGGAATAACTAAAAATCCCTGCGATTTAGAAAGAGTTCCCGGCGGTTCGTCGGGCGGTTCAGCGGCTGCCGTAGCTGATGATATGTGCGTTTGTTCGCTTGGTTCAGACACGGGAGGTTCAATACGTCAGCCGGCTTCTTTTTGCGGTATTGTTGGGTTAAAACCGACTTATGGAGCGGTTTCCAGATACGGTTTGATGGCTTACGCCTCTTCCCTTGATCAGATCGGGCCGATGGCCAAGACAATAGAGGATGCAAAAATTATTTTTGAGGCAATCAAAGGAAGAGATAAGATGGATTCCACTAGTGTAGAATTAAATCCCAAATTAAATCCAAAATCCAAAATCCAAAATCTACGGCTTGGAATTCCCAAGGAGTATTTCGTGAAAGGGATGGATGTTGAAGTGGAAAAAGTTGTTAAAAATGCCATTGAGAGCTATAAGAAAATGGGGGCAGAAATAAAAGAAATCAGCCTTCCTCACACCGAATACGCCCTTCCTGTTTATTATATAATAGCGACATCTGAAGCCAGTTCTAATTTAGCCAGATATGATGGAATTCGTTTTGGAAAAGAAGATTCAAAAGACGGCAGTCTTCTTGAGCATTATTTGCGGATTAGGGGGGATGGTTTTGGCGAGGAAGTCAAGCGGAGAATAATGCTCGGGACATATTCTTTGTCGTCAGGGTATTACGACGCTTATTATTTGAGGGCTCAAAAAGTAAGGACTTTGATAAGGCAAGATTTTGAAAAGGCTTTTAATGAAGTTGATTTTATCTTAACTCCGGTTTCTCCGACTACAGCTTTTAAAATAGGAGAGAAAATAGAAGACCCTCTTTCAATGTACCTTTCTGATATTTCTACAGTTTCAGTTAATTTAGCAGGATTGCCGGCTCTTTCCTTTCCTTGCGGAGAAGTTAATGGATTGCCGGTCGGACTTCAAATCATCGGGAAACCTTTTGAGGAAAATAATATTTTAGATTTAGCTCAAAGATATACATTATGAATACTGATGTTTCAACAATAGTTGACGGAATAATAAATTTTAATTTTTCGGCAATAATCCATGGCGTTTCCGGCTTTTTGAACAGCTCTGATTTTTTTGTTTTGCTTTCATGGATAAAGGTAATTTTTATTTCAATTTCTTTGTTCTTTGTCGGAATTATAATTTACGCCATAAAAGACGGCGAATACATAAGAGCTCTTTTCTGGACAGACGTGGTGGAATTTTTTACCTACAGGCCCTATGGATCAAGCGATATTTCCAAGGATTGGAAGGGTGTCAAAAAAAGATTGAAATCCGGTCAAGGTTCGGAATATAAGTTAGCCATCATTGAAGCAGATATCTTTTTAAACGACGTTTTGAAAAAAATGGGTTATAAAGGAGAGACATTGGGCGAGATATTGGAGAGCATAACATTAACCACTTTTTATAATATTGCTGAAATTAAAAGCGCCCATAATGTCCGCAACAATATTATTCATGACCCGAATTATACTTTGACATTAGAGAATGCTGAAAAAACAATATTCGCTTATGAAGAAGCTTTAATCGCCGTTGAAGCTATTTAAGCCTGCCCGCAATGTTTCGCATAGCGATGCGCAGGCGGGCCATTTTTTTGCGTAAAATCGCTGATTATGGTAAGAATATATTCAGCGGGGTAGAGAAGTAGTATTCCGCTGTAAGCGGAACCCATAACAACATGGACTATATTACTTATATTCTTTTTAGCTTAGAACATGATAAGTATTATATAGGGCAAACCAACGATCTTGAAAGAAGATTGAACCAGCACAATGACGATAAAAAATCTTGGACGAGGAAATATAAGCCATGGATTGTTGTATATAGAAATACACATTCAGTAAGAGCGGACGCGATGAAAGAAGAGAAGTATATAAAATCTTTAAAGAACAAAGAGAGAATTAAACAATACATATCGGGTTGGAGGAGTAGTGTCTTATGAGAAGCGAATTTTGTAAGATATAGTTGATCAAATAATATCATAAAAATTGCGCGAAAATAAAAACATTAGACGAATTTTTTTTTGCGTAAAATCGCTGATTATGGTAAGAATATATTCAGCGGGGTAGAGAAGTAGTATCTTGCGAGGCCCATAACCTTGAGACGTCCGTGCAATTCGGGCCCCCGCTACAAGCATCGGTCGGTGTAGCTCAGCGGTGGAGCAAGGTCTTCATAAGGCCGAGGTCACTGGTTCGAATCCAGTCACCGGCACAACACGTAAATTTTAATGGGGGCGTAGATCAATTGGTTAGATCGCATCCTTGTCACGGATGAGGTTGCGGGTTCGAGTCCCGTCGCTCCCGCCAATTTTCAAAATTCGGATTTTGGGCGATTGTTGCCTCGCCCCGCCAGAGGCGGGGCTCGGCTTTGGCAAGGATTTT
>PEWS01000003.1 GCA_002779355.1 Candidatus Nealsonbacteria bacterium CG07_land_8_20_14_0_80_39_13
TCAATTACAAATGAGGGATTACGAAACCTTCTAATATATGAAAATCATAATCGTGCTGGGTCCGGCAGGTTCGGGAAAGGGAACGCAAGTCAATCTGCTGGTTAAAAAATTTCATTTGGACTGTTTCGGTAGCGGAGTCGCTCTTCGCGAACGCGCCAGAAAAAGAGATTTTACGGGAAAGAGAGTGCATAATGTGATGAAGGGAGGCGCTTTAGTGCCGAGTTTTATTATTTCTAAATTATGGATGGATGCTTTAGAAAAGTTCAGGAATAGAAAAAGTTTTAGAGGGGTTGTTTTTGACGGAACTCCCAGGAAATTGGGCGAAGCGGAATTTTTTAATGAAGCTTTAAGTTGGTATGGCTGGGACGATAATGTTAGGGTTATTTATATTAATATTTCGGAAAAAGAATCTTTTGATCGTTTGACAAAAAGAAGAATGTGCAAGAAATGCGGGAATATAATCCCTTGGATCGGAGAGTTTAAAAATATGGAAAGGTGCAATAAATGCAATGGCCAATTGATGGAAAGAAACGACGATAAGCCGGCGGCAATTGAAAAAAGAATGGAAGAATTCAGATATGAGGTATTGCCCGTGCTTAATATTTACAGAAAACAAGGAAGGTTGATAGAGGTAAATGGAGAGCAAAGCATAGAAAAAGTTTTTAAGGAGATTTGTGATAAATTAAAAGCCTAAATGGAGTCAGTGAGCATTAAAACAGAAAAAGAAATCGCTGTTATGGCGGAGGGTGGCAAGATCCTGGCCGGGATATTGGAGGAGCTGAAAAAAATGGTCAGGCCGGGAATTACCACTAAGGAATTAGATGAGGTTGCAGAGCAACTTCTTTTTAAATTTGGGAAGCCGTCCTTCAAGGGCTACAATGGCTTTCCTTCAGCTACCTGTGTTTCGGTTAATGAGGAGATCGTTCACACGGTTCCGGGCGAAAGGAAATTGGAAGAAGGCGATATTGTTTCCATAGATATCGGTCTGGAATATAAGGGTTATCATTCTGATATGGCGACAACTGTTGCTGTCGGGAAAATTTCTTCAATAGCGGAAAAATTAATTGAGGCGACCCGCAAGAGCCTTAATATGGGGATAAAAGAAATTAAACCCGGCAATTATCTGGGAGACATCGGCTGGGCTGTCCAGAGATCCGGAGAGAGTATGGGTTTTGGCGTTGTCCGCGATTTATGCGGGCATGGAATCGGGAAAAAAATTCATGAAGAGCCTCAAGTCTTGAATTACGGAAAAAAGAAAATGGGGATGGAGATTAAAGAGGGGATGGTTTTGTGCGTTGAGCCGATGCTTACGGTTGGGGATTATAATATAAAAAAAGCCGGGGACGGGTTTTCCATTAGAACCGCCGACGGGTCTTTATCAGCTCATTTCGAGCACACCATCGCCGTCACTAAAAACGGCCACCGTATTTTAACGTCCTTGTAGGTTAGTAATCGGGGATAATATTTATTGGTTCACCAATTAAAGAGTTAACGAGTTAAAGAGTTAACGAGTTCACGAGTTCACAGATTAGAGTTTCGCAGGGGTCTGACCCCTGTAAATCCTGCAGGGGTCTGCCCCCTGTAAATCCTGCAGGGGTCTGACCCCTGTAGGATTGTCCATTGAATCAGAAATTAATGAGAGTGGTATTGGAGCGAAATCCAAGTGATGAAATCCTTGCCAGCATTCTTAGATACTCAAAAGAAGAAAGCTTAAGAAATAAGGCCGGTGAAAAGCTTTTGGGGTGTTATTGTGGGAAAAGAGGAATTCGACGTATATATCTCGTTTTATGGCTTGGATGAAAGATGAAAAACCAGCGACAGAAGGGATATTTTCACAAGAAGATGAAGGTTATCTTTCCTGTATTATAACAGAGGTTACAGATGAAAAGTTAAAAGAGGCTGCGGCTAGAAAACTTCTATCGCGAGCAGGAATAAGCTATATAGAAAATAGATTAATGGATTTGATTAAAAATGTGAAAAGCGAAAAGATAAGGATCGAAGCAGCGGAGAGGCTTTTGAAATGGGAATATACTAGTAATAAAACGCTTGAATCAATTAAGCCATACATCCAAGATGGAGATACGATAAATAATATTGATCGGAAGATTAATTACCCAAGGGAAAGAGAAGAGATAGTTGAATTACTTCTGAATACAGGCGAATCAAAATTTAGTCATACTATAGAGAATGTCGCTTTTATTACTGAAGGATGAAATTTTCTTTAGTGAATATCAATCTATTGATTTCGGTCGATAGTTTTTTTATTTGGGGATTTGTGCTAAAATACAAATATAGCGTAAAGCGTAAAGCGAAAAATGCAAAACAACAATTCAAATTTCAAAATAGACTTAAAAAACGAGCATATTTTTATGCGTTAGATGTGATTAAATTTATTGATATTTTGAATAAGAAGGATTTTAGCGTTAATATAATAACTAGACAGTTATTGAGGAGCGCGACCAGTATCGGCGCGAACATCATTGAGGCACAAGCAGGAAGCACAAGGAAAGATTTTACTAATTTTTTCAGTTATTCCTTGAAATCAGCCAATGAAAGCAAGTTTTGACTTGGATTATTAATGGATTCAGGAAAGGCGGACAAAGAAAAGGTAGAAAAATTACTTGGAGAAACAGGCGAAATCGCAAATGTTCTTGTCGCCAGCATCCTGACCCTTAAGGGAAAGAATAAGTTTTAAATTTTAAATTGTTGTTTTTAGTTTTTCTTTTTTAATTTTTAATTATTTTGGTTATGTATTTGTCTATAATTATTCCTGCTTATAATGAAGAAAAGAGAATACCATCAACCTTGAAAGAGATTGATCTTTATTTGCGTACACAAACATATGAATACGAGATTATTGTCGTTAACGATGGCTCAAAAGACGGAACAGCAGGAGTAGTTAACGGTTTGATCTCGGAAATAAAAAATTTAAAGCTGATTGATAATAAAGAAAATCACGGCAAGGGATTTGTTACCCGCCAAGGATTATCGGAGGCGAAAGGGGAATATAGATTGTTTACCGATGCCGATAATTCTACCAGCATTGATCAGGTGGAGAAAATGTTGCCTGAATTTAAGAAAGGATATGATATAATCATCGGCTCAAGAGACATAAAGGGAGCAATTTTGATTCCTGCTCAACCGATGATAAGGAGATTTTTAGGCGAAGTTTTCGGATTTCTCACAAATTTTCTCTGCGGAACATGGGGGCTCATGGATACGCAATGCGGGTTTAAAGGGATGACCAAAGGATCGGTAGATAAAGTTATTCCAAAATGCAGAATTGACCGTTTTGCTTTTGACCCTGAAATTCTGGCTGTTTCTAAAAAATTTGGATTTAAAATAAAAGAAATTCCCGTTACATGGAAAAATGATTTAGCGAGCACAGTGAAGTTCAGCGGTATGGTGAAAATGGGGTTAGACTTGCTTAAAATCAGATGGAATTTAATTTCAGGGAAATATAATGACAAAAAGTAAAAAAGAAAAAAATTCTGCGTCGGAGCTCCGTTACGATTTGGTTAATAATGACTGGGTCGTTATCAGCAAGAAAAGAACTAAGAAATGGAGCGAGTTTGAGAACGGCAAAAAAAGAAAAAAAGTTCTAAGCAAGGATTGTTTTTTTTGCCACATTGAAACGCAAAATACCCCAACGCTTATTTTCGCCGGCGGAAAGGAGATTCCTTTTAAGCAGGGAGATAAAATTCCAAAAAATTGGACAACGGTTTGTTTTCCTAATAAATTTCCGGCCTTTGAAGCGGATTTAGAATTGGAAACAAAAAGGGTCGGGAAATTTTTCAGTGTTATGTCGGCGCTTGGTTTTCATGAAGTCGTCGCCACAAGGGACCATAATAAGCCATTGGCTCTTCTGCCGATTGAAAGAGTCAGGGAATTGATTGACGTCTATCAGTCGCGTTATTTGAAATTAATGGAATACGATTTCGTTAATTACATTTTTATTTTTCAGAATCATGGTCCTGAAGCCGGAGCGTCAGTCTATCATCCTCACTCGCAAATTATCACTACTTTTTTAGTTGACCAAGATTTGGCCAAAACAACTTCGCAGGCGAAGGAGTATTCAGAAAAAAATAAGGGATGTATTTATTGCGAAATTAATAAATGGGAAAGAGAACAGAAGGAAAGGGTTGTTTTTGAAAACGAGCATTTTATAGCCATTTGTCCTTTTGCTTATAAGTCAGCTTTTCAGGTAATTATTTCTCCCCAAAAGCACCTTTCTTATTTTGAAAAAATAACCGAAGAGGAAAAAAATGGTTTGGCGGAAGTTTTTAAAAAAGTTTTGACTATGATTTATAAGGGCTTGAATAATCCTTCTTACAATTTTTATCTCCACACGTCTCCCTGCGATGGGAAAAATCACGATTCTTATCATTGGCATTGGACGATTTTGCCGAAGACATATAAGTGGGCCGGTTTTGAGCTCGGAGCAAAAATGGAAATTTTAGGAATCAGTCCGGAAGAAGCAGCCGCTTTCTTACGCAAACAAAAATGAAATATCTGATTGTAGCCAATTGGAAGATGAATCCGGCAAGCTTGGATGAAGCTAAGCGAATTTTTAATTCAGTGAGTTCGGGATTAAGAAAGGTGTCGGCCAAAGGCCGATCCCGCTTCAGCGGGAAAAACGCAGAGGTTGTGATTTGTCCTCCCTTTATTTACTTGCAGGCCGCAACCGAAGGCGGAGGAGGGTTTGCTATCGGTTCGCAGACGTGTTTTTCAAAAGACGAAGGCGCTTTTACAGGCGAAATTTCAGCGAAAATGTTGAAAAATTTCGGATGTGAATATGTGATTATCGGTCATTCGGAGAGAAGGGTAATTCTTAAAGAAACTGACCATATAATAAATAAAAAAATTAAAGGAGCTTTAAAAAGCGGATTGAAGCCGATTTTATGCATTGACAAGTTATCTCAAGTTAAAAAAGGAATTGAGGGACTTTCTCAAGGGCAATCCCAAAAGATAATTTTAGCTTTTGAACCGATTAGCGCCATCGGCACAGGCGAGCCGTATGATATCTCTGATGCAAAAAAAATGAATAATTTGTTTAAGAAGAATTTTCCTAAGAACATTTTGCTTTACGGCGGAAGCGTTGGTTCTAAAAATGCAAAGGATTATATTGAGGCGGGATTTAACGGGCTTTTAGTCGGTGGCGCTTCTCTAAATCCAAAAGAATTTATTCAGATAGTGAATAATTTGAATATATGAAATTGTTTGAGGTCAGGGAAAAATATCTAAAATTTTTTCAGGAAAGAGGGCACAAAATTATTCCTTCCAGCTCTTTGATTCCGGAAAACGACCCAACCACTCTTTTTACCGGTTCAGGCATGCAGCCATTGGTTCCTTATCTTCTTGGAGAACAGCATCCGCAGGGGATGCGCTTGGCTGATTCGCAGAAAAGTTTTCGGGCTGAAGACATAGAGGAAATAGGAGATAATCGGCATACTACATTTTTTGAAATGCTGGGTAACTGGAGTTTGGGAGATTATTTTAAGGAAGAGCAGATTCAGTGGATTTTTGAATTTTTGACTAAAGAAATCGGGCTTAATCCTAAAAATTTATACGTAACGGTTTTTAAAGGAAACGAAGAATTTAATTTGCCCAAGGACGAAGAGTCAGCCGACATTTGGAAAAGAATGTTTTCTTCGGTTGGAATAGAGGCCGGGGCAGACAGGATTTTTTATTATTCTGAAAAAAAGAATTGGTGGTCGCGTCCGGGCGTTCCCTCAAAAATGCCTATAGGCGAACCCGGAGGACCCAATTCAGAAGTATTCTGGGATTTTGGAGTTGACTTAAAGATTCATGAAAGCTCTCCCTATAAAGACGAAGCTTGCCATCCGAATTGCGATTGCGGAAGATTTTTAGAGATAGGGAATAATGTTTTTATGAAATATAAAAAAACAAAAGATGGGTTTGAAGATTTGCCTAAAAAAAATGTTGATTTTGGCGGAGGATTGGAAAGAATAACAGCCGTTTCCAATAATAATCCGGATGTTTTCTTAGCGGATTTATTTGAAATCCCGATTTCAATCATTGAGAAAGTTTCCAACAAAAAATATGACGAATCGGAAAAAACCATAAAAGCTTTTCGCGTTATTTTAGACCACATTAGAGCATCTGTCTTTTTAATTTCCGACGGAGCTGTCCCCTCCAATAAAGATCAGGGATATTTCACAAGGCGCCTTGTCAGAAGGGCGATATGTTTTGGAAATGATATCGGAATTTTAAGCGATATTTGCGCCGAAGTCGGCAGGTCTTTTATTGAAGAATATAAGGAAATTTATCCCGAGCTGGAGAAGAACAAAGAAGCTATTTTAAAAGAATTGACCGGGGAAGAAGATAAATTTAAGATAACGCTGGAAAAGGGACTAAAGAAATTTAACGAGATGCTGGGGAAAAACGGATCAGAAGAAATTTCAAGCCATGATGTTTTTGATTTGTACCAGACCTACGGTTTTCCCTTTGAAATGACCAAGGAACTGGCAAAAGAAAAAGGAATTATAGTGAGCGATGAAGATTTCAAAAAGTGGATTGAGGAACATCAGGAAGTTTCGCGGAAGGGAGCGGAGAAGAAGTTTAAGGGCGGACTGGCTGATTCCGGCGAAGAAACCAGAAGACTTCATACAGCCACTCATTTATTGCAATCTGCTTTGAGGCGAGTTTTGGGAGAAGGCATTTTTCAAAAGGGGAGCAATATCACCTCCGAGAGACTAAGATTCGATTTTTCTTATGGAGAAAAAATGACCGAAGAACGAATAAAAGAAGTTGAAAGAATTGTTAATGAATGGATAAAGCAAGATATAGAAGTTGTCTGCGAGGAATTGTCTTATGAGAGCGCTAAGGAGAAAGGGGCGACGGGCTTGTTTGAAGATAAATATAGCGATATCGTTAAAGTATATAGCATCGGTGATGCGTCTTGTGAGATATGCGGCGGTCCTCATGCTAAGAGAACTTCGGAATTGGGAATTTTTAAAATTATAAAAGAGGAATCATCAAGTTCCGGCATCCGCCGTATTAAAGCAATTATCAGTAAATAATTTAAAGATTATGGTGAAAAAAATATTTGACATATTGCCTCCCCAGAAAATAGACAATTATGTTCCGAAGGAATTAAATGAGGAAAGATTAAAATCGGTTGAAAAAAAAGAGCCGGAAATGCCTTTCCGTAAACATAAAAGAGTCTTTTTGATTTCTAAAAAATATGTCTTAACCGTAATAGCCTTTTTCATGACGATTGCTGTTTTTATTGTTCTCTCCGCTTATTCTGATGCTGAAATTGAGGTTTGGCCGAAGACGGAAATATTGCCCCTGCAGATAAAGGTGTCTTTAGATAAATCTTTGAAGGAAGTTGATTTATCGAACAAGGCAATACCGGCAGAAGTTTCTAAAATAGAAAAAACTGCTTCGGGAATATTCGTTTCATCAGGAAAAAAAATAAAAGAGGAAAAGGCAGCGGGAGTAATCAGGATTTATAATGATTATTCTGTTCAGCAAATTTTAATGGTGGGAACACGGCTTCAGGCTTCGGCGGAAAAATTTCAGCCGTCTTTGGATAAAGGAGAGAATCCCTGGTTTAAGACAAAAGAGAGGATTGTTATCCCGCCGAAATCCCATAAGGATGTTAATGTCGTCGCTGACGCTTCAGGGCCGAAATATAATATAGATGCTTCTATTTTTTCTATTCCCGGTTTGGCCGGATTTCCTCAATATACTTATATTTACGGAAAATCAACGCAGAAATTCGCAGGCGGGGTCAAAGCTGAATTCCCGGAGGTTTTGCAAGGCGATTTAGATAAGGCAGAGAAGGAAGTTTCCGATAAGGCGGTTGCAGAATGTTTAATCGCCGTGAAGGGAGAATTTTCTCCATTAGGCTCGACGCTAAAAGATGAATTGTTCAAAACAAGCATCGTGGATAAATCTTTTTCGGCAACAGCCGGTTCGGAATCGGAAAAATTTAATTATCAGGCGAAAGCCAAATCAGAAGTAATTTCTTTTAAGGATGAGGATGTCAGAAATTTGGTTATGGGAATTATCTCCTCTCAATTGCCGGAGGGGAAATCTATTCATCAGGAAAGCTTGAAAATTGATTATTCAGTAAATAGTTCTGATTTTGGTTTAGGTAAAGCTGTCATCTCGCTGGACGTGAAAGTTAAAATTTATTCCGGCATTGACGAGAAATCTTTAAAAGATTCGCTGAAGGGAAAACCCTTAAATTTAGCAGAGGCGCTGTTAAGGGATAATCCTCAAATTACAAGGGCGCAAGTTAGGCTTTGGCCTTTCTGGGTGAAGAAAGTCGTTGACAACGGCGAAAGAATAAAAGTCAAACTTTTAGTTGACTAATTTTGATATATTTGCTAAATTAAATAATCATCTCTTAGAAAAGAGAAAATTTGATAAATGGAAAAAGAAAAAGGCATTCAAAAGTCGGGATTAATCGTAGAGGCTTTACCAAGCACTAATTTTCGTGTAAAATTAGACGACGGAGAAGAAGCGCTTTGCCATTTATCCGGAAGGTTAAGAAAATTTAAAATAAAAATTTTAACAGGAGACAGAGTTACTGTAGAGTTAAGTCCTTACGATATAAAGCGAGGGAGAATAACATACAGAGGCAAGTAAAATTATGAAGGTCAGACCGTCAACAAGGAAAATATGCGAACATTGCAAAGTCGTCCGAAGGAAAGGGCGAGTTTATATTATTTGTAAGAAAAATCCGAAGCACAAACAGCGCCAAGGATAATTTAGAAAAAATGCCGAGAATTGCGGGAATTATGATTCCTGATAAAAAAAGAATAGAGATAGCTTTAACTTATATATATGGGATAGGGAGTACTTTGAGTGTCAAAATTTTAAACGAAGCTAAAATTGATGTTAATAAAATTTCTTCCGAATTAACACAGGAAGAAATCAACAGGTTAAGGGAAATAATTGAAAAGAAATACAGAATAGAAGGAGATTTAAGAAGGGATTTGATAATGAATATAAAAGAACTGAAAGATATTGCTTGCTGGCGCGGAGTTCGCCACTCAAGGGGAATGCCTACGAGAGGGCAAAGGACGAAGACGAACAGCAGGACAGTCAGAGGCAATGTCAGGAAGACGGTCGGATCAGGCAGGAAGCCGGTGGCAACACCAGCCTAATAAATATAATATGGGGAAAAAAAGAATTATTACAAAAAATGACCCAAAAGAAAAAAAGAAGGAAGAAGGCGCAGGAGTCGCTTCCTCTGCGGGTAAGTCAAAGATCTCTAAGAATGTAAAAGAGGGGATAGTTTTTATTTCTTCAAGTTATAATAATACAATCATCACTTTAGCTGATTCGCAAGGAAATGTTTTGTTCTGGAGCACGGCCGGAAAAATAGGTTTTTCCGGAGCCAAGAAATGCACTCCATTCGCAGCTTCAAAAGTAGCTGAAGTAGTGGCTCAAATAATTGAAAGTTCAGGAATTGAAAAGATAGCAGTAGTTGTCAAGGGCATCGGTCCGGGTAGGGATTCGGCCATCAGGTCTTTTGTCGCCAAAGGAATAAATATAATTTCAATTAAGGATGTTACGCCCGCTCCTCATAATGGTTGCCGGCCGAAGAAACCAAGAAGAATTTAATTTTATGCCAAAATCTAAATGTAAAATTTGTCGAAGGTTAAACGCTAAGCTCTTTTTAAAAGGAGACAGATGCGCTTCTTCTAAATGCGCGATGATTAAGAAGCCTTTTCCTCCGGGACAGAAGAAGAAAAGAAGACCAGACCCTGTCTCTGAATATAACAGGGGGTTAAGAGAAAAACAGAAGTTAAGAAATTGGTATAATTTAAGAGAGCGTCAATTCAGCAATTATGTTAAAAAAGTTCTGGCCAGAAAAAATGCCGCCGAAGACCCGGCCGATTTGCTGATTAGGGAATTGGAGAGCCGCTTAGACAGTGTGATTTTCAGAATGGGTTTTTCAGAATCAAGAATTCAGGCGAAGAAAATGGTTTCTCACGGTTATTTGCTAATCAACGGTAAGCCCGTGAACATCCCTTCGTTCCAAGTAAGCAAGGGGGATGTTATTTCCGTAAAATCTCAAAAATTAGGAAAAGGTGTTTTTAAAAACATTCAGTTGTTGATGAAGAAGAGGCCTGTTCCTAATTGGATTGAGGTTGACGATAAGAAATTAGAAGCTAAAATTAAAGGAGTTCCTACACTCGAGGAAAGCGCTTCTCCGGCGGATATATCAATAATTTTTGGTCATTATTCAAGATAAAATAGAGAGCAAAAATAAATAAAAAAATAAAATAAATTCATGATTTCTTTACCATCTAGTCCGAAAATAGTTAAAAAAGAGGGATCTAAGTCAATTTTTGAAATAGAAGCCCTTTATCCCGGCTACGGGGTTACCATCGGGAATTCTTTGAGAAGAGTTCTGCTTTCGTCTTTATCCGGGGCGGCAATAACTGAAGTGAAGATAAAAGGAACTCCTCATGAATTTTCAACTATCCACGGTGTTTTGGAAGACGTAGTGATGATTATGCTTAATTTGAAGCAAATGAGATTTCGTTTGCTGACGCAAGAATCGCAGACAGCTGTCTTAAAGGTAAAAGGAGAAAAGAAAATAAAAGCCTCTGACTTTAAATTTCCCAGCCAGGTTGAATTGATGAATGAGGACCTTCATATAGCCACCATTACCGAAAAATCAAAAGAACTGGAAATAGAAATAAAAATTGAGCACGGAACAGGCTATTCTCCGGCTGAAGGCAGGAGCAGGGAAAAATTAGAGATAGGAGTTCTGCCCTTAGACGCTTTCTTTACTCCGGTGAAGAGGGTTAATTTTACAGTCAAAAACATGATGGTTGGGAAAAGAACTGACTTTGACAAGCTTACTTTAGAAATTGAAACAGACGGGTCAATTGAACCGGAGGATGCGTTCTATCAAGCCTCTAAAATTTTAGTTGATCACTTTAATATCTTTACTGAAGAATTCGCTCCGAAAGAATCGGAAAAACCGGAAGTAAAAGAAGAAAAGAAATCGGAGAAGAAGTCGGAAAAGAAAAAAGAAGAAACAAGCAAGTCAAAGAAAAAAGCGAAAAAATCAAAATAAAAAAATATGAGGAAGATGAAAAAGGGGAGAAAATTTGGCCGGGAAGGAAACCAGAGGAAGGCTCTGAAGCTTTCTTTTTCCGCCAATTTTATCTTGAAGGGAAAGATGAAAACTACGGAAGCCAAGGCTAAAGAATTTTCTTCTTTTATTGAAAGGCAGATAACCGGAGCCTGTAAGATTATTGAAAAAAGGGATTCGGCCGGCAAAAATTCTCCGGAGAGCCTGCATATAACGAAGGGTTTGTTTAAGGGTTTTTCTTCGGCTGTAGTGAAAAAATTAATTAATGAAATTGCGCCGAAATATAAGGAGAGAAAAGGGGGATACACAAGAGTTATTAAGCTGGGACCAAGGAAGTCGGACGGAGCCAGAATGGCCATCATAGAATTAGTTTAAAACATATGAAAATGGAGACAAAAAGAGAAACGCATATAATTGACGTCGCGGATAAAATTTTAGGGCGATTAGCCGTCCAAGTAGCGGTTTTATTGCGCGGAAAAAATAAAAAAGGATTTGTGCCCAATCTTGACATAGGGGATTTTGTTGATATCAAGAATGTTAAGAAGATTAAATTTTCCGGAAATAAAATAAACCAGAAAAAATACTTCCATCATTCAGGATATCTTGGCGGAGTAAGAATGGTTCCATTGAAAGATCTTTTTGAAAAGAATCCGAAAGAGGTTTTAAGGACAGCGGTTTACGGAATGCTCCCTTGTAATAAATTAAGGGATGAGCAAATTAAAAGATTAAGATTTATATAAAGATGAAAAAAGTTATAACCGAAGAAAAACAGGAAATTAAAGAAAACAGCGAAGAAGGCATTAATGCAGATGCGCCTGTTCTTTCTGTTGCAGAGGAAAAAGACGTTGAAAAAGAAGTGAGCGTCGCTAAAAGACCGGGTTATTTTAACGGCATCGGCAGAAGAAAGACTTCAACGGCCAGAGTCAGGCTTTCAACTCAAGGAAATAAAGAAATTTTGATCAACAAAATGCTTCTTGGGAAGTACTTCCCTGATCCGAATCTTCAGGGGATAGTAACATCTCCTTTAGGGTTGATGAAGTGTCTTGATAAGTTCAATGTGACGATAGTTTTGAGGGGAGGGGGCGTTCACAGCCAAGCTGAAGCTGCGCGACACGGGATATCAAGGGCATTGGTCCTTTTTAACGTTGAGTTTAAAAAACGTTTGAGGAAAGCTGAATACCTGACCAGAGACCAGAGAATGAGAGAAAGAAAAAAATTCGGACTGAAAAGAGCCCGTCGCGCCCCTCAATGGGCAAAAAGATAAAATGTTAAAGGAGCATATAGATCAGTTTTATTTGGACAGCCAAAAAGAGGACAAAGAACGGCATTATTTTTACGTTACCGACGCCGGAAGATGTCCCCGGCTGATTTTTTTTAGGTTTAAAAACGCGCCCAGAAAAGAAATGGAAGCCCAGCTTTTGAGGATGTGGGACCACGGCGATTCCATTCACCGCCTTATTATGAGGTCGTTAATCAGTATGCGCGATATTCATGTTGTTGCCGCTGAAGTGAAAACAGCTCCTCAAGAATTAATTTCCGGACGGGCAGACGCTATTATCAGCGACGGCAAAGATCTTTATGTTCTTGATATAAAAAGCATTCACAGTATGGCTTTCAGCAAGAATTTAAGGGAGCCGAAAAAAGAGAATATTGACCAAATTCAGCTCTATATGCATTTCTTTAAAATAAAACAGGGTATCTTGCTTTATGTAAACAAAGACACCCAAGAGCTGAAAGAATTTATTTTAAAGTATGACGCTAAGAGGGCGAAGGGAATTTTGAAAGATTTGAGTTCGCTCAAGAAGGAAATTGATTCCTGCGTTGTTCCTTCAAGAAAAACGTCCTTTTCCAAGGATTGGCAATGCAGATGTTGTCAGTTTAAGGAAATTTGCAAGATGGCAGGGGAGAAATCAATTGACTGGGAAGAGTTTAAAGGGAAATTGGGGTTTATTCAGTAAGAGGTTGCGACTGATAAATAGCTCCATCTCGCAGAATATATAATCGGTCTGTTTTTTCCAAATAGATCATTTTTGAAGGGTTTTTATCTGAAATTTCTATTATATTTATCTTGTCTCTGGGGTCAATTTCAGCTATTTTTATTTTTCCTCCGGCGTTAAAAATTAAGTAATCATTTTTAAGCCATAAGCAATTTTCTATTTTTTCCGAGAGGCGGAATAGAAATGTTTTTTTTAATTCTCCTTTCTCTGCGGAGAAAAGCCAGAGTTCTGAACCGGAAGAAAGGAATGCCTTTTGGGAATCAGGGGATATTTCCAGGGAATTGTTTGAATCGGAAATTTTTTCAGAATCGTCGGCTTCATTTTTTAAAAAATATAAGGTATCGTTTTCTTTATAAAAATAGCCCAATTCGTCTATGTAATACTTATCCGCGTCGGGGGAACCGGGGGTAAGGATATTTTCGCCAAAAGTCGTTTTGATGAGTTCAGCATTGTTGCCTAAAGCTGGAAAAGTTATTTCTTCAGGGAAGAGAATGACATTTCTGATTTTCGTAACTTCTTTTTCCCTAACTTCCAGATTTTTTTCCCAAGAATGGAAGCCCTGTTTTCTCATCTCCACCTTATATTTCTTGGGCAGAAGTTCTCCGACGAAAAATGTGTCGGAGAATAGAGATCCGCTTTTTCCGGCTAATTTTCCGTCCAGATAAACCTCAACAGACTTTAGAGGAGTTATTACTGCCAAGCCGCCTGTTTGAACAATTCTTTTTCCGCCGGCCGGTGGATCAAAATCAAACCTATATCCCTGGGAATAGAGGATGATTAAGGGAGCGAAGATGATAAACAGGAATAAACAGCTTAAGAATAAAATATTTCTGATTTTTTTCGTCATATATAAACCGCTGATTAACACTGATTAACGCTGATTAACGCTGATTAACGCTGATAAGCTAAGCTAAGCTAAGCTAAGCTAAGATAATTATAATTCTTCTTGACAGGAAAGCCAAGTAGTGATATTTAAAAGATATGGTTATTATGAACCTTTAAAATATAAAAATAAAATAATAAAAAACACAAAATGGATGATAAGAAAAAAGGAGGCAACGATGGCAATGGAGAAAAAGATGCCTTAGAAAAGGCGAGAGAATTATTAAAAGACAAAATGCCGGATCAGGCAATTGCTTATATCAATAACAATAAGGAAAAATTAACCGGCGAAGATATTTACGTCGGCCAAGGGATAAAAGGTATGGCATTTATGGAAAAAGCCTGCAATGTGAAGGTTAATGGCAAAGACGATAAAGCCGGCAGAAAGCAGAAAAAGAGTTTTTTCAATACGGCTACAAAATGCTTCGGGGCAGCCAGCAGAACAACCGATCAAATAGAAAGAATTAGCTGGTTAAAAAAACAAAAAGACGCGCTTTTGGTAACAGGGGAAATTACAAAAGCCCTTGAGGTTCTTGATAAAATTATCAGTTTCTGCGATAATTTTGCTAAGAAAGAGAAAGAAGATTTGGAGCTAAAAATCACATCGGCCAAAATCAATGCCATGGTCGCCAAGGAGAAGGTAGCGCAGGAAGACAAAAGG
>PEWS01000004.1 GCA_002779355.1 Candidatus Nealsonbacteria bacterium CG07_land_8_20_14_0_80_39_13
CAACTCATTCATTCTTTCTTTCATTTTTTCGTATTTTTTTCCGTATTTTTTTAATTTTTTTTGATTTCTTTTATTTTTTTCCTTTTCATTTTGCCGTCTCACAACATCATTCTTTAAGTCTGACGCCTCTGTCTTCCATAGTCCTTTTGGGCGCTATGTGCACGTTCTGGAAATTCTATTCTATAATGTCATGATAAGCGTTCAAACGCCTTCTCAAAGGCGACTCAACGCTTATCACGACTATTTTTAAAGAACTTTAAATATTAAAAATAAATTAGCATACCTTGACTTTAATGTCAATAGTTTGTCAAGAAAAAACAATAGGGGGCGACTCAATGAGTCGCCCCCCCCCTCTTAGTAATTTTCGCAATATCAAAATTTCAGAATATCAGCAATTTAATTAACCTTTCAAATTGGGGAGGACTTCTTCTTTGATCTTTCTGGCTCCCTTTTTCACTTTAGCGATGTATTTATCTTTGTATTTTTTCAGCTGTCTTTCCAATTCGTTTTTTGTTTCATTGATGGCCAATTTCAAATCCCCTGAAGTTGCTTTCGCCCTCAATCCCCGCCCCGGCAGTTTCAATTGAGCTTCGGCTCTGAAAATTTCCCCCTGCAAATGATGATCTGTTGTCTTTTCAATCTCCACCCATATTTCTGCTGTCGGCTTTTCCTTCCCGCCTGGAGCTGAAAAACCCTTTTCATCTTCCTCAAGTAAATTTAAAAATTTTTTTAGAGAACCCATTTTCTCCTCAATGTAAGCATTAAGAGCTCCGCTTGATTTGATATTTGTCGCTTTGGTTATGATACGCATAGTTTTTTTATTTTTTATTTTCCCCGCCAAGGCGGGGTCGGCCTCTGGCCGAAATTCTTAATTGATATTCAGCGACCTATTTAACCTTATAACATAACCACCTCTTCTTCAAGTACTATATTAAATTTTTCCTTAACTTCCTTTTTTACCAAATCAATAAGAGCTATAACGTCTTTCGCTTCCGCTCCTCCAAGATTGATTATAAAATTAGCGTGCTTTTCTGAAATTTGAGCCTGGCCGATTGTTTTCCCCTTCAGTCCGCATCTTTCAATCAGAGCTCCTGCCCGCCACAATTTTTCGCTTTGCGAAAATTTGGGCGGGCCGGCTGTTGGATTTTTAAAAATACTGCCGGCTGACGGATAAATTAAGGGCTGAAAATTTCTTCTATGCTCAAGATGCTCTTCTGTTTTTTTTGCCTGTTTTTCTATTTCTTCTTTACTGCCTTTCCTTAATTCAATCTCCGCTGAAAGAATTATCAAATTCCCATTATGTTTAAATAGGCTATCTCTATAACTAAATCCGCACTCTTTTTTATTTAAAATTACAGTTTCAATTTTGGAATTTGAGATTTTTAATATTTCTACGGTTTTGACATTATCTGCCATACAGCCTCCAAACGCTCCTGCATTGCCCCTGATAGCTCCCCCGACTGTCCCCGGCACCCCAGCCACCCATTCTATGCCGGTCAACCCATTTTTAGCCGCCTCGCTGACCAATCTCGCCAAAGACGCTCCCGCCCCAGCCGTAACAAAACAATTTGAAATTTGAATTTTGGATTTGATTTGACATTTGATATTTGACATTTGGATTTTAATAACTATCCCCTCATATCCTTCATCTCTCACCAGCGTATTGCTCCCGCCTCCAAGAATAAAAAATGGAATACTGTTTTCCTTGGCCCAACTTATCGCTCTGATCAATTCCTCTTTTGTTTCGGCAACAAAAAAATACTTAGCCGGACCGCCAATTCTGAAAGTGGTGTGATCTTTCAATAAAACATTTTTTTTGATTCCCTTTAATTCCTCCATATTCATCATTTTAACACAAAATACATATCGAAAAAAATTGCTTTTATCGGTTTTTACAGTTAAAATATAAAAGGACGGATGTAGCACTCACTATTGACTTAATATTGGAGTCTACTCATCCGTCCATCGGAAACAGAAAACCCCGCGCATAAATTATGCGCGGGGTTTTCATTTCTAAATAATTTATTGCTCACCGCTCATCATTTTGTTTATCTTGGCTCTTGTCCCTGCCCCGACAAAACCGGTCGCTGTTTTTAATCCTAAAGGAGTTAAAATTTCAGCCACATATTTCTCCTGAAAACGACCAACTGCATTTTTTGTCAAAGTGAAAAAATTCCCGCTGACAACTCCCTCGGGATAAATTTCACTCCCTTGGGCTTTCAAAAATTCCTGAAGGCATTTGACATCAGAATCATTATTCAAGCCAAAGGAAAGATTTTTCCCCAATTCCTTGCAGGAAAAAGAACTTGGCTCTTTTGAGGTTTCCGGCTTCTGCGGGGTTTCAATTTGCGCCAATCTTTCTTTAAGCTGGCCAAGAAGCTTTTCTATTTCTGAAATTTTTGCCAAAACTTCCTGTTTCGACATATTCGAAACCGGCTTTTCAAAGGGATTGGAACTTTGAGTTTTTTCTTCCGCCGGAACCAGCGAAACTTCCCAGAAAAACGGAAATGACGGTTCAGGATTTACAAACCCGGATATCTTGCTTTGAATGGAGGGAATAATAATGACTGAATTAATACCGGCTCCAAAATCGGAAACTGAAATTTCTCCGATTTGGTAGCTGTTCAATTGGAAAAATTTAAGGACGCGGACGCCGGAAGAATCAATGGAGATATAAGGAACCTTGAAAAGATTTTCCGGATTGCCGACAAATTTCACTTTCAATGTGCCTTTCCCTCCAATAAATTTAATCCAGCTCCCTGACCAATTCTTAACGAAATTGGAAACGCCCAAAGTGCTCGCCCCGTTTAAGGGCAGAAAATTAACAGAGGGTATGATTTTTAATCCGGTCAAATTTTTATTTTTATAGCAATATCTTTCCCCCAAAGAACAATCATTAACCGCCATGGCAATGGTCCAATTGGTGAAAACTTGAGAAAAATCTTCCTTGAAGCCGTTATTTTTCAGGGCAATGTCAATGGAATTAATTCCTGTTTCTTTCATCCTCAAAGAATCGCTTAATATTTTCATTCCATATTGATCAACAAGGTATTGGATAAAAAGATTCAAAGCCCCGTAATCTTCCTCCTGGCTCGTCCACTCGGTGATTGAATCTGAAGGATTACGCGAAAAAACCCTCACTCTTTTTTCAAGATTGCTCCCCCCGTAGACATCATCATAACCCAGAAGGGTTGAGGAATAATCAGCTCTACCTTCATTAAGCCAGATATCTTCAGCCACGCCTCTTAAATTTTCCTTTTGATTAAAACTGATCAAATGGACAAATTCGTGGGCAAGCAGTCCTTTCAACCAAGGGCTATCAATATAATCCGTATTAAGATAAATCATTTCCCTCTGGTTTGATCTGGGGTTCTGTGTCTTTTCATATTCATCTCCGGAATTAAAATATCCCCCTGCTCCGGCTTTGAGAGGATGAAGCAGAACAGTAACTCTTTCA
This sequence comes from Candidatus Nealsonbacteria bacterium CG07_land_8_20_14_0_80_39_13, assembly GCA_002779355.1. Classification (NCBI taxonomy): domain Bacteria; phylum Candidatus Nealsoniibacteriota; species Candidatus Nealsonbacteria bacterium CG07_land_8_20_14_0_80_39_13. The sequence goes on from PEWS01000004.1 coordinate 3,458, forward strand.
TCCTTATCAATTCCCGGCCTCCATTCAGCTCCATAATTTGAGATTAACTTCGGATAAGCATTGTTGTGAAACTCGCTTCCCAAAAGATACAAAAACATGTTAAGCTCTTCATTTTTAGCAGGACTTAATGACTTCAACCATTCCTCGTCAATGTAAAAATAAAGACCTCCGCCCATTGATTTCAAAACAGCTGAAACTTCTTCCCTTTGATATTTATCGTAAAGATGGTCAACCGAAAAATTTATTTTTTCCCCCAATGAAGCGGCTGAAACAAAAAACGGCAGACAGCAGAAAATTACTCCTGCGAAAACCATCAGTTTGATTTTCCCCGCCAAGGCGAGGTTGGCCTCCGGCCAAAAAATTTTCATATTTTTATATTATCATATCAAAAAAAAGTTTTCCACAATTGACATATATTCTTTCTAAGAATAAAATTTAAGTATAGGGAAGTTTAGTGAGGATAGTCTCTTGTTAACTTCTCATCCTAAAAAAGTTTCAGAATGCGCGAAGTATTAAGAAACTAAACAAAACAATGGCAGCAAAGAAAAAAGCAAAAAAAGCAAGAAAGAAAAAGTAATTCCAAAACCGCCCCGCATTACTGCAGGGCGGTTTTCTTTTTCATAAAAAAAAGAAATCCTCAGAAAGGTTGAGGCGAGAGATGTTGACGTCAGACATCAACATCAATATTTAACTTTTATACAAAAAATTCAAAAACTCCTCTATCGTCAGTCCGGCATCTTCCTCTATTATTTTCTTTAAAAGAGGTTTCTTGATATCTCTTCCGCAATGAATGGGGATAATCGTTCTCCTTTTAGAAACCGGATTAAACATTATAAGATGAGAGCCTTTTTGACGCTCTTCTTCAAAATTCAGCTTTTTCAATATCCTGACTACTTCTTTAGCTTTTAAAGATGGAAGTTGCTTCATGTCTAAATCGCAACTTCAACTTTGCCCTGCAAAATTCTTGACTCTCTTGGGGGCATTATTTTGCTGGCGATCAAACTCTCTAAGTAAAGACTTATTGACTCTTTAATATTTTCTTCGGCCTCCTCTAATGTATCCCCCTGTGTATGACAACCCGGCAAAACTGGCGCAAAGGCAACATAACCGCCTTCAGGAGCGCTTTCATAAATAACCGAAAATGAAAAAAGCCTATTTTTTATATTTTTTTTGATCGTAGTCATAACGTAAGCGTATCACAAACCAAATAAAAAATAAACATGCAGAACGTTTGAGGCGAGTGACGTTGACGTGACATTGATGATGTTGACGTCAGACATCAACATCACATCAACATCAATAACATCAATAATCAGTGAAAATCAGCGTGTATCAGCGGTAATCAGCGGAGAAACAAAAAGTTCCCTTTGTCGGGAACTTTTTGTTTCTCTACAAGGAAGAGAAAATACTTGCTCTTTTGCCTGTTATTTGCCCAATAACGAATTCAGTTTGGTTCTGGTCGAGGAACCGATAAA
>PEWS01000005.1:0-4287 GCA_002779355.1 Candidatus Nealsonbacteria bacterium CG07_land_8_20_14_0_80_39_13
CGGCGGCGGCGGAAAGCGAGGGCGGGCAAAAATTCCTGGTGGACGTCCACTCTCCAACCCCCTTCCTTTTTGCCCGGCCGAGCGTTCAGTTTGGCGCGCGGAGCGCGCCATCAGTTCCGTTCAAAAAAGGTTCTGATTTCGTCAAACAAATGCATAGCGTAAGAACGTTAATTTTGCTTAGCAAAATTAACGTTCAACTCTGTTGGAACGATTAAATTTTCTTTGAAAATTTATTGCGTTCCGCATAAATTAAAATCAAAGGTTGCTGGGGTCTGCCGGCAATTTTAACGGTTAGGCGGTTAGCAGTTCCTTGCAGACGGAGCCGTTTTTCATTGAAAAAAGGGATAAAAAATGATATTCTTTAGAGCATGGAAGATTTTTCTAAAAAAGAAAAAGAAACAATAAAATTTTGGAAAGAGAACGAAATCTTTGAGAAAAGCTCAAGGAAAAAGGCAAGAGCCCAAAGCTTTGTTTTCTATGAAGGCCCTCCTACAGCTAATGCCGCTCCCGGGCTTCATCACGCCTTAGCCAGAGTTTTTAAAGATATTATTCCCCGCTATAAGACAATGAGGGGTTTTAATGTCGCCAGAAAAGCCGGCTGGGATACTCACGGTTTGCCGGTAGAACTTCAAATTGAAAAGAAGCTTGGCCTGAAAAACAAGAAAGATATTGAAACTTACGGGATAGCTAAATTTAATGAAGAATGCCGAAAATCAGTTTGGGAATATAAGGCGATTTTTGAGGAAATGACGGAGAGAATAGGTTATTGGGTGGATATGAAACATCCTTACATTACTTATGAAAATAATTACATTGAGAGCCTGTGGTGGATTATAAAAGAAATTTACAGTAAAGGGCTTCTTTTCCAGAGAAAGAAAGTTGTCCCTTATTGTCCGAGGTGTGGTACTACTCTTTCTTCGCACGAAGTGGCTCAAGGTTATAAAAAAGTGAAAGAGCCGGCTATTTTCGTTAAGTTCAGGATAAAAAATCCGGAATTTAATTCTTCTTTTCTGCTCGTCTGGACAACAACGCCATGGACCATTCCCGGCAATGTGGCCATAGCGGTTAATCCAAATTTTTCTTATGCGAAAGTCAAAACCGGGGACAATGAATATCTGATACTGTCTGAAAATAGAATTGAGGCCTGCGGAGTCAAAGGAGAGGTTATTGAAAAAATTAAAGGAAAAGATTTAGTCGGCTTAAGATATGAGGCTCCTTACCCGCCTGAAGAATCTATTTCTGCAGAAGCTTTCAGGGTTGTGCCGGCTGATTTTGTTTCTTTGGAGGATGGAACCGGCTTAGTTCACATAGCTCCGGCTTTTGGCGAAGATGATATGGAGTCCGGATTAAAAAATAATTTACCGGTTCTTCTTAATGTGAACAGGGAGGGAGAGTTTAATCTCAATGTGAAGAAATGGGCCGGACTTTTTGTGAAAGACGCTGATCCTCTAATAATTGAGGATTTGGAAAAACAAGGAATTCTTTTTAAAAAAGAATTGTATGAGCACGAATATCCCTTCTGCTGGAGATGTAAGTCGCCTTTGCTTTATTACGCCAAGGAGTCGTGGTTTATTGAGGCGACGAAGGTTAAGGAAAAAATGATGGAATCTAACCAGCGGATAAACTGGTTTCCTTCTCATTTAAGAAACGGAAGATTTGGGGAATGGCTTAAGGAAGTTAAGGATTGGGCATTGTCCCGCGAGAGATATTGGGGCACGCCTTTGCCTGTTTGGAAATGCAAGAGCTGTAATAATTTGATGGTGGTCGGTTCAAAAGAAGATTTGCTTAATCAGGGAAAAGCCAATAATAATTATTTTATTATCAGGCACGGCGAAGCTTTGGGTAATGTGAATAAAATCGCCTCTAATTGGCCGGAAAAATTTGAAAATCCCCTAACTGAAAAGGGCAGAGAGCAAGTCTTGAAAGCGGTTAAGAAACTGAAGAACAAAAAAATAGATTTGATTTTTTGTTCTGATATTTTAAGGACAATGCAGACAGCGGAAATTATTTCCAAGGAGTTGGGCGTTAAGATTAAAACCGAAAAATCTCTCAGGGAAATTGACAACGGCATTTTGAACGGGGAAAAAATAGAAAATGTCGGTAGATTTTGGGACCCTGAAAAGAAACTTGCTCCCATGGACTATTATCTGACAAGATTTGATAAAGCAGTCCCGAAAGGGGAGAATTATTTTGAGGTGATGAAAAGGATGTATGGTTTTATGGAAAAAATAGAAGCCAAATACAAGGGCAAGAATATTTTAATGGTCGGACATCAGGCGCCTTTCTCTTTATTAGAGGGAGTTCTCAATTGCTTTGCTCCCGGACAGATTGTAAAAAATATATTTTTAGGGAAGAAAGAAATCAAAATTGGCGAAGTCAGGGAAATGGCGTTTAAAGATATTCCCTTAAATCGGAACGGCGAAGTTGATTTTCATCGGCCGTTTATTGATGAAATAAAATTACATTGCGAAAGATGCGGCGGAGAAGCGGAGAGATTCCCGGATGTTTTGGATTGCTGGTTTGATTCCGGAGCAATGCCTTACGCCCAGCATCATTATCCCTTTGAAAATAAGGGGCTCATGGATTCGCAATTTCCGGCAGATTATATTTCCGAAGCCATAGACCAGACAAGGGGTTGGTTCTATACCCTTCACGTTCTTTCTAATATTTTGAGGGGTGATTTGGCTTATAAAAATGTCGTCTGTTTAGGCCATATCTTAGACGAGAAGGGGGAGAAGATGTCCAAGTCAAAGGGGAATATTGTCCTGCCTGATGAAATAATTGAGAAGTATGGAGCTGATGCCATTCGGTGGTGGTTTTTTACCGTCAACCAGCCGGGCGAATCAAAGGTTTTTTCTGAAAAAGATATAGCCGGATGCTTGAGAAAATTCATTATGACCTTTTGGAATTGCTATGTTTTTTATAATACATACGCAAAGAAAAGTGTCAGTGGTAATCAGCGCTTAAATCAGCGCAAATCAGTAGATATCTTGGACAAGTGGATTCTTTCCAGATTGAATGGGCTGATTTTAGAAACAACAACCTTGCTTGATAATTACGATATTACAAAAGCGGCCAGAACGATAGAAGACTTTATCGTTAATGATCTCTCTCTTTGGTACATAAGGAGATCAAGAAAAAAGTTCCAGAAGCCGAAAACTGAAAAGGATCTTGAAACAGCTTCTAAATTCCTCGGTTATATACTGCTTGTTTTGAGTAAGATTACAGCGCCATTCATTCCTTTCTTAAGCGAAGAAATTTATCAAGAAATTTCAGGTTTAAAGTTTCCCGCTTTCGCTAAAGCTTCGGCTGGTAAGCAAATTTCGGAATCTGTCCATTTGGAGGATTGGCCGAAAGCGGACAAGAAAAAGATTGACAAAGAGCTGGAGAAAAATATGGCTGAAATCAGAGGTACCATCGTTTTGGCTTTAGCAGAGAGAGCTAAGGCGGGCATTAAGGTAAGACAGCCATTGAGAAAGTTAAAAATTCAAAGTTCAAAGTTCAAAATTGACAAAAAAATGGCTAAAGAGCTGTTGGAGTTGTTGAAAGATGAGATTAATGTCAAGGAAATAGTTTTTGATGCGGAGCTTAAACAGGCGATAGAGCTTGATACGGAAATTACTCCGGAACTGAAGGAGGAGGGGACTATCAGGGAAATTATCAGGAATATCCAAGACATGAGAAAGGAAGCCGGATTGAAGTCAGTGGATATTGTTTCTGTTGAGTTTTTAGCAAAATCGGAGCTGGGTAAGCTCCTTGAGAAAAATAAGGAAGCGGTTCTGAGGGATGCTAAAATAAAAGGCCTTGAGGAGAGAAAAACAGCCAAAGCCGGCCTTATTCTGGAAAAAGAGATAATGATAGACGGCGAAGTCCTCTGGCTCGCCCTCAAACAACAATAAATTTTAATTGGAGCCGAACCATCCCTTTATCGTCCCCCAAATACTGTTTCTTCTTTCCTCTTCTTTGGTGTCAACGGTTATTTCCTCGAACGCTTCTTTAATTTCTCCAGGGGTTTTGTTGCGGGCTTAACCTTTTTCTCAATTGCATCTTTATCGATATCTTTGTTCAAATTGATATTTTTATCCAACGTTCTTAATACTTTTAAAAATGCTTCCCTATCTTGTTTTCTTTTTTCCATTTTTCCGTCTTCATTGAGGGCTTCAAATAAAACCTCTTCACCTCTCAATCCGAAAAGCTTTTTCTTGACTTCTGCTTTTTTTTAGTAGATTATGTATTTTTGCGAATTCTTCGCCGGATGCCTTATAAAACTCTCCAGCCTTTTTATCT
>PEWS01000005.1:4322-7306 GCA_002779355.1 Candidatus Nealsonbacteria bacterium CG07_land_8_20_14_0_80_39_13
GCTATTTTTTGAAAATATTCCGAGCATTGCCTTATTCTCCGCCTTTTCTTTAAAAGGCGCTCTTTCTTCATCTGTGGAGTTGAGATTATCTCCAGTTACTTCTGCGGTGGCTTCCATTTCCTCTTTTGTGAGTTCCTGCACTTTTTCAGGCTGGGCTGATAGGTTTTCTTCTTCCATCTTTTTCTTTTTCAATGCCTTTTTCTCTGCTTTTAGTTTTTTTAAGTATTCTTGGACATCTCCGCTTTTTTTAAGTATTCTTTGGCGTATCCCCTTATTTCTTTTCTTAATTCTTCTCCATGGGGTTCCGTGAGTACTTTCCCAGTTTCCTCTACGGCATATTTTTTTACGATTTCTTCTATGTCCGGTATATTCGATATGTTTTTCAATTCGAAATTCATATTTTTATTTAGCTTAGTTATTAAATTTTTTTAGGGTTTTGATTTCTTCTACCAGTTTATCATGGAAAGCGTCAAGAAGGAAGGAATCATTCCTTTTTTTTATTTCCTCAACGGCTTTCTCCACACCTTTTTTAAGGGCTATATTTATATAATATTCAATTTGTGTTTTTGTATCCATAGTTTTAATTTGTTTACCACTTAAAGAAATCTCCTACTTTTTTATCCAGCCGGCTTTCTTCAGTTTCTGATTCAGGGAATATAGTCTTAAGGGCATATCCTATTATTTTTCTTAAATCTTCCCTTTCCATTTCTGTGCCATCGTTTAATTTAATTTTTTTCTCATGGAAAATAAACCGTTTCTTCACGGTTATTATTTTAGCTTCTTCTAATGGTTTTATTAATTTTTCTTCTATTCCGCTTATTATTTTTTCCAGCTTTGAGACCTCGGCTTCTTTTTGATCGCTGTCTTTCAAAGTCAGGATATTTTTCTCTAATATTGAAATATTGTTTTTTAGATCTGATGATTTTTCCCAAAGCTCTTCTTTTTGTTTTTCAGAGATTTCTTTTTTTAGTATTTTTTCAAAATCTTCAATTGCTTTTTCTGTAATTTCTTTAAGTCCCTCTTCATTATCTTTTTTTATTTCTTTTTTCTCTCTCTTCTTTATATTCTCCTCTCTCTCTTCTCTTTCCTCCCTCATAGTTTCCACGACACGCCGATCGTGAGAACGATCTACGGGTTTTTCTTGTCCCGTATTTTCCGGATTTTCCTTTTTTACTCTTCCTTTTTCCGGAGAGGAATAATCCTCCTCTCCCTCAAAAGCTTTTCTCGGAGGAATTGTTTCTTTATTGGTGTTTTTTTCAATAATTTCTTCTATCATAATTTTTTTAAATTGTTTCACGTTTTTCGTTTATGAAAGCCAATCTCCCTTTAATATTTTTTTCAACTTCTTCTCTCGGCAAGCCATTTTTACTTAATGAGTATTCCCGCATCGCCATAGCTTTTGCGCGGTCCGGCTTAACCGGCGGGTGAGTTTGGACATTGAATGGCCGGCTCACTTGCCCGTCTATTATCATTTTAATGTAAAAATTGTAATTTGTCAAATTTATCAGGTCTTGCCTGTTAAATACTCCTTCAAACTCTTTTTCTAAAAATTCAGCGTCTTCCGGCCCGACCCTGAAAGATGTTATTGTTCCCACGTTTCCGAAAACAGCTTTTCTTATCGGGTCGGTGAGTTGTCCGATGTATTGGTGGGCCATTATCAAGGACAGCCGATATTTTCTGGCTTCAGCCAAAATCGTAGAAACGCTCTCGGTGGTAAAGTTTTGGAATTCGTCCATGTAAAGGTAAAAATCTTTTCTTTCTTCTTGGGGAATTTCTATACGGGCAAAAGCATTTATCAGAATTTTTCCGACAATAATTAAGCCGAGCAGAGAGCTGTTAGCTTCTCCCAGTTTTCCCTTAGAAAGATTGCAGAGAAGGATTTTTTCTCCATCCATTATTTTCCTGAATTCTAAGCTGGTTTTCTGCTGGCCGATTATCGCCCTCATATAATCATTAGCGATGAAAACGTCAAACTTACTGGTGATATAGGGAACTATGTTGGCCAGAGTGGCTTCTCCTCCGGCTTTTTCCGCTTCTTTCTCCCAGAAATCCTTGACCAATGGGTTTCTGCATTTGTTAAGAAGATATTTTCTGAATTCCGCGTCAGCTAAAACCTTGGGAACCTCCATCAATGTGTATGTTTCATTGGGGTCGTCCATCAGAAGAAGAAGAGAGTTTCTGGCGTATTGTTCAAAAATAGGCCCTCCTGTCTGTTTTAAATCGTAAAGCTTGTCAAAAATATTTATCAATTCATTGATGATGAAGGTTTTTTGTTCCGGCTTATCAGGCTCATATTCAAGCATATTTAATCCGATAACTGTTTCCATATTTCCCGGCTCAAAAAGGATTATATCGCCTTTTCTTTCTTCAGGAATAACTCCAAGCAGGTCGTTTATCAGGTCGCCGTGAGGGTCTAAGACGCATAGTCCTTTGCCGTTTTTAATATCTTGTTCAGCCATGGAATAAAGGAAAGCAGACTTACCTGTTCCTGTCTGCCCGATGGCGTAAAAGTGGCGCCTACGGTCATCTTCTTTTATTTTGATGTCGTTTTTTTGCTCCCTATAGCTGTTGAAGCCCAAAGACAATCCTTCTTCGGGGAGATTTACCGGCGGAGCGGCTTTCTTTGATTCCAAGAAGGAAACTTGAGGCGTTTGAGAAATAGGAGAAGGGAAGTGAAAGATGGAAGATATTTCTTCGGTTGAAAGGATTCCGCAACTTTCTCTGCCGGGGATTCTGAATGAAAAATCAAATATCAGTTTTTTTAAGTTGTTTCCTTTCTTTTCAATAAATCTGAAAGAATTTGTTTTCGGTGAGGAAAATTGCTCAAAAGAATTTTTTACCTGATCCATCATTTCTCTTCCCTCGGCCTCTTTTGTTTTTGGGACAGAAACAAGTATTCTTATGGTCGTTTCAAAAATATCCTTACTGACTTTGCTGTTTATTCCGTCCAGCAATTCTTTGTCAGGAGCTTTGGCTAAAGGAGG
>PEWS01000006.1 GCA_002779355.1 Candidatus Nealsonbacteria bacterium CG07_land_8_20_14_0_80_39_13
ATTGCGGATTAAACGGCAAATCGCCGAATCAATTTTTAGAAGATTATCAACTAACTAAACCGACAAATGTCTGTGCCTAAGACAAATCTGCCAAATTCAAAATTCAGTTTTATGTAGATGTATGTAGATGTCCGACATCTACATTTAAGGGAGAAAGAAGGGGTCTTGGGTTTTTCCCTCCTCGTTTTCTTTTTTTTCCCTCTCCTCCTTTTCTTTTCGGCATAATTCGTAAAAATCCAAAACTTCTCCGGCGACTTTCTCCCATGAATATTTTTGGACTTCCTCCAGTCCCCACTCCCCTGCTTCTTTCCTTAAATTTTCGTCTTTGATGAGGAGTTCTAATTTTTCAGCCAGTTGCCCGTAATTTTTCGGTTCGACCAAAAATTTTTCTCCTTTTGTCCCCTCCAGAAGCTCTTTATATCCCCTATTGGAAAATCCGACGATTGGTTTTCCGCAGGCCATGGCCTCCAGTAAAACAATGCCGAAACTTTCTCCGGAAACAGCCGGACTGCAAAAAATATCAGCTGTATTGTAATAAGAAGCTAAATTGTTTCCGGAAATCTCTCCTTCAAAATAAACTTCTTTTAATTTATTTTCCTTAACATACTCTTGGCAATTTTTTTCCAAATCTCCTTTTCCGACTATAATCAATCGCAAGTTATTAAATTTTTCAGAAAGAATCTTGTAGGCCTGAAGAAGATAGATGAGCCCTTTTCTTTCTTCTATTCTGCCGACGAAAAGCAAGTTTATTTTTTTATCCGAAGAAAATTTTCTGATTTTCGGATAGCTGGGATTGAATTTTTTAAGATTTATCCCGTTGGGAATTACTTTTTGGGAGTTAGGAAAGCCCTCAAAAATTTCTAAAATCAATTTTGCCACCCCTATTACTCCGTCCATTTTCCATTTTACAATTTCGTTCATGGCGACGCTTAAAGAAGGAAAAAATTTAAAAAGAGTGCTGCCCTCAATATCAGCGTGAAAAGTCAGGATATTAAGAGAATCGGATTTTTCCAAAATTTGAAGAGCCGAAGGAAAGCCGAAATTATGGAAATGGAGAACATCAAATTTTTCTCTTTCCAAAACCCTATCTATCGCCAAGGGATTGAAATTCACACTAAAATCTGATTGGCTGCCGTTGAATTTCATAGGAAAAGATGTGCCGAGAAGAATCACGTCTTTGCCATAATTTTCCAGAAAATTTCTTCTGGGAACGATTATTTTTGATTCCACCCCTCTTCTCCTAAATTCATTGCGCAATCCTAAGATATGGTTTTTGATTCCACCCGGTTGGGAAAATGTATGAAAAGATATTAAACCGACCTTCATAAATTTGTAATTTGTAATTTGAAATTTAGATTTTAATCCTTGTTAAGCGATTAAACCTTTGTTATCATTATATAACAATGGCAAACAATTCAGCAAATGTAAACATAGATAGGCTTCCCCCTCAAAACATTGAGGCGGAGAGTTCTTTGCTTGGATCATTGATGCTTGATAAAAACGCTATTTTCAAGGTAGTTGATTTCTTGTTGGCCAGAGATTTTTACAAAAAACAGCATCAGGATGTTTATCAGGCCTGTTTGGATCTTTTTGCAAGGACAGAGCCGATTGATATTCTGTCGGTCGCCAATAAGCTCAAAGAAAAAAACTTGCTTGATGAAATCGGTGGCAATAGCTATTTAACAGAATTAATGAATTCCGTGCCGACTGCCAGCCACGTTGCCAATTACGCTAAAATCGTCCAGAGAAAAAGGATTTTAAGGGATTTAATTGACGCTTCTTATGATATTAAATCTTTAGCTCAAGAAGAAGAGGAGGAGACAGATGTTCTTTTAGATAGAGCTGAAAAAAAAATCTTCAGTATTGCCCAGAAAAGCTTATCTCAACATTTTGTGGCCATAAAAGACACCTTGGAAGAGGCTTTTGAAAGAATAGATATGCTTTCCAAACACGAAGGCGGATTAAGGGGTGTTTCAACGGGTTTTAAGGGACTGGATAATATATTGGCCGGATTGCAGAAATCAGATTTTATTATTTTAGCCGCAAGGCCGAGTATAGGAAAAAGCGGACTGGCTGTAAATATGGCTCTCAATGTGGCTCTTAAAGAAAAGAAGCCTGTGGGGATATTTTCCTTGGAAATGTCAAAAGACCAGATAGTTGACAGGCTGATTTCCTCCATATCGGGAATAGACTTGTGGAAATTAAGAACCGGACGGCTTTCAGCAGAGGGAGAAGAAAATGATTTTACTAAAATACAAAACGCCTTAAGTATTTTATCAGAAGTTCCGATTTATATTGACGACGCTTCTTCATCCAATATCCTCCAGATGAGGGCTATGGCCAGACGTCTTCAGGCTGAAAAAGGGCTGTCTTTGTTGATTATTGATTATTTGCAACTGATGGAACCAATGCACCCTACGGCAAATTCGGTTCAACAGGTGAGTGAAATTTCCAGAGCCCTGAAGGGATTGGCCAGAGAACTTAATATTCCGGTTATGGCCCTTTCTCAATTATCAAGGGCAGTGGAACAAAGATCTCCTCAAGTTCCAAGACTATCAGACCTCCGCGAATCCGGAAGTTTGGAGCAGGATGCGGATGTTGTTCTCTTTATTTACAGAGAAGACAGATATAGGCCGGAGACATCAAGAAAAGGCATTGCCGATATAATTATTGCCAAGCATCGTAATGGGCCAGTCGGCAAGGTTGAGCTTTTCTTTGACGAGAGATTTGTTTCCTTCCGCGACCTTGAAAAATCTTATGGCGAAGGAGAGGGAGAGGGCGGAGGAGAAGGAAGCGAATTGGATGAAATATTTTCTTAAAGCATGTATTCTAAATCAATTCAGAAATTAATTGAATTGTTTTCCAAGTTTCCGACAGTTGGGTCGAGAACAGCGGCTCGTTTTGTTTTCTTCCTGATGAAAACGTCAAAAGAAGAAATAGACGATCTGGTAAATTCCATTTCCGCCTTGAAAAATAATGTAAAGTACTGCGGTTTTTGTTTCAATACTTTTGAGGGCGAAGGTGATTTTTGCGAAATCTGTTCCAATCCGATAAGGGACAAAACATTGCTTTGCGTCGTAGAAAAAGAAACTGATTTGACCACTCTTGAGCAGACAAAAAAATATAAAGGACTTTATTTTGTTTTGGGAAACAGGGCTTCGGCTTTTAAAAAAGAGGATGTTAAGGGTTTGAGAATTAAAGAACTTGAGGAAAGAGTTAAATCTTCTGAAAAATACGGAATTAAGGCTGATTTCAAGGAGATTATTATAGCTATTAACCCAACGGCCGAGGGAGAGGCGGCCAGCTTGTATCTGGAGCGATTATTAGGCCCTTTAGGCGTCAAAATCACCCGTTTGGGACGAGGATTGCCTATGGGCGCAGAATTAGAGTATGCCGACGAGGAAACCCTCTCCAGCGCCCTCGAAACCCGAAAATAAAAACTCCGCAGTGCGGAGTTTTTGGTTTAATCTTTGAGCCATAATTTACGGTTCGCAGATTACAAGTCCTAAATTAGGAGATGGTTTTGATTTCTACTTCTGTGAACGGCTGTCTGTGCCCCTTTTTAACGCTAGTCCTCTTCTTTGACTTATATTTGAAGGTAATGACCTTGTCGCTCTTTCCTTGTTTCACCACTTCTCCAACAACTTTAGTGTCCTTCACCAAGGGCATTCCCACTTTCACTTTTCCAGCATCTTCCGTCAATAAAACCTCGGAAAAGATTATCTCTTTCCCCGCTTCCTGCTCAAGTTTTTCAATTTTTACTTTATCTCCCGGTTTAACAACGTATTGCTTGCCTCCGGTCTTGATTATAGCCAACATAAATTTTAAATTTTTAATTAAGGATTTGGTTTATCTATCTGTAGGGGTTCGACTTGCTCTTCCCCTTCAGTTAATTTTGCCACGTCTTTATCTATTTTTGCGAATTCTTTATAAGTTTGATTATAAGCGTTTACTACCGTCGTCAAATTATTTCCTAATTTTTTCAAAAATTCATCGTAATTAAGCAAATGTTTCTGCAAACCCCCCACCCTCTTGATAATTTCTTGAGCTGACTCCTCAATCTTTAAAGCTCTCAATCCCTGCATTACTGTTTGAAGGTAAGCGTAGAACGATGTCGGCGAGACAATAATAACCTTTTTCTGTTTGAAAGCGTACTCAATTAAATCAGAAGTGCTTATTTTTATTCCTCCGACCTGATTGACCAAAAGATCGTAATATATGCCTTCAGATGGAATAAACATAAAGGCAAAATCCATTGTCCCTTCGTCCGGCCTGATATATTTTGCCGTTTCTTCAATTCTGTTTTTTAGGTCCTGTTTAAATATTTTTTCTAACTCCCCTCTTCTTTCCGGATTTTTTTCTTCCAGAATTTTATTGTAATTCTCCAGAGAAAATTTGGCGTCTACCGGCAGTATCTTGTCTTTTATGAAGATTACCGCGTCAACAATGTCTCCATTCTTAAATTCATACTGATATTGGTATTGGCCGGGTTGAAAAACATTTTTCAATAGGGTTTCCAGAAAATACTCTCCCAGAATACCTCTTTGCTTCGGATTGGCCAGAATGTCGGTGAGCTTGCCTAATTGCTGTTTTACATCTTTGACATGTTCGTGGTCAGAGTGCAGTTTTTCCAGTTGAGAGGTGATATCTTTAACTATATCTCGGCTTTCTTTTGATTGATATTGAAGGAACTCTATATTTTTCTCCCTTGCCTCTTTTAATTCGTCTTTTATCCCTTTTAGGTCTTCCCTTAGGCTAACGCCGGATTCTTTGTTGTCCTTTTTAGCGATTAAAAAAAAGACTATCCCCAGCAACAACCCTATTATTATAATAAAAAACACCTCATTCATTGTTTTATAACATTAGCATTAACGGAGGAAAAGTTCAATTAAAATGAATAAAAGATAGATACTTAAGAGAATAAACCCTTCCTTTTTGGTTACCTTATTCTTTGTCCTGACGGCAAAGATAAAGGAAAGAGCAGCAATTAAAAGGAATACTTTGGCGACAATAAGAGGAGCGGAATCAACTATTTGAACGGGGCAGATAATCGCTACCACCCCTAAGGCCAAACTGGCCGGGATAATAATTGAGCCCAACAAATTGCCAAGAAGCATGGAGACCTCTCCCCTTCTGGCCGAGTGAATGGAGAAGAATATTTCCGGAAGACAATTCATTGTTCCGGTGATTAATATTCCGACAATCATCAAATTTATGCTTAATTCGACGGAGAAGAAAACAGCTGATTGGATAATCCCTTCGCTGGCTATCAGCAACAAGATAATTCCCAAAAATACTTTGCCTATATTTTTAAAGAAAAACAGCATCTTTCTGTCTGCGGGATTTTCGTCGTCATCGTAAACTTTATTGAATCTTTCTTTTTCCGAGAAAAGCCAGAAAATATAAAAAAAGAAAGACATTACCAAAATCAAGCCGTCGCCTCTTCCCAAAACGTCGTCCCAAATTAAAAGCACAGGAAGAGAAGCGATGGCAATGGTAAAAATTGAAGATGTCTGAACTATTTTTCCGTCAGCCGGCAACCCTCTTTTTGAGAATAAGGCCGCTAAAGCGATGGTGATGGTTAAATCAACTAAATTTCCGCCGACAATATCTCCGAAAGCCAAATCAGGAACATCATTGATGGCTGAAATGATTCCAACAAATAAATTGGGCAAGGTGGCGGCAAAAGCCATAATGAAAAAAGCAACCACAAATTCGTGCAGTTTTAAAAATCTGGCTACTCCGCCCAAGGCCTCAAGTATTCCTCGTCCGACCCAGAAAAGCAGGGCGCAGGAGGCGATAAACATTATAGTATGAAAAATCATATTTTATTTTTCTTATTTTTTATGAAGAACCATTTAACAGCTTCAATTAGAAGAACTTCCAGCAGTCCCAAGCCGATAATTATCATCCAGTCGGTAATTCCGAGAGGAACAGTTTTTAATAATTCTTGGAAAACCGGCGCATAAATGGAAATGGCCAGCATCAAGAATCCCGCCCCGACGGCTAAAAGCAGAGGTTTATTTGAGAAAATATTTATATCCCATATATTCTTTCTTAAGCTCTCGCAGGAAAAAACATAGAAAAGGGAGTCGGCCGCCAAACAAGCGAAAATCATTGTTCTTACATAATCAATATCATAAGTTTTGTGCCACAACAAGAAGAATAATCCCAAGAGGATTAAATCTGTAACAATCCCAATGACAAATATTATGGTTTTCATTTCTTTGGTCAACAAAGGAGCTTTTTTTGATATTGGTTTATTCTTCATAATATCTTTTTCCTCGGGCTCAAAAGCTAAAGCCATATTCGGCAAACTGTCTTCAATCAGATTGATCCATAGTATTTGGGTGGCGGTAAGAGGCAATGGCAAACCTGCCATAATGCTGGCCCCGATCAAAACCACTTCCGCAAAACCTCCGGAGAGCAGGTAGGTGATGACTTTTTTTATATTATCCATAATGAATCTCCCCTCTTCTACGGCTGCAACGATAATGGAAAATTTATTATCCAAAAGTATTAAATCAGAGGCTTCTTTGGCCATTTCTGT
>PEWS01000007.1 GCA_002779355.1 Candidatus Nealsonbacteria bacterium CG07_land_8_20_14_0_80_39_13
ATATGAAATTTTCAACAAAAGGTCAAACAAAATTTTCTTGGTGGCGCATTTCGCAAAGCGAAATACGAAATTCGGCGGCGGCGGAAAGCGAGGGCGGGCAAAAATTCCTGAAAGTTTGATTCTGGTGCCCTCAGCAGGAATCGAACCTGCATCTCAAGCTTCGGAGGCCTGTGTTCTGTCCATTATACCATGAGGGCAATCTTTTTATTTACTGGCGATTAAGAAGAGGTTGGTGTCTTTGTCTTTTCCCCTTTCGGTTTCCCCAAAATCTTTTATCGTGAACCCGGCTCTTTTTGCTAAATCGTTTAATTCCTTTGAAGAAAAAAGATGGACATATCTTTGAGTCAAAACCTTGCCCTGAAAATCTTTCCAAGGATAAAAAATGTCCTTAAAATCCAATTTTGACTTGCCGATTATTTTCAGAAAAGCGTTCTCCAAAAGCACTCTCCAAACCTGTTTCTTCGGACTTAATTTCCAAACAGTTAAAATCAGAACGCCGTTCTGTTTCAAAACCCTTTTTATTTCTTTCAGGAAGTCCAGCCGCAACTTCAAAGACGGGATATGGTGCAAGACAGCTATGGCAAAAACTTTATCAAAATAATTATCGCCAAAGGGAATATTCAAAGCATCGGCTGTCTGAAATTCGGCTTGAGGGTTATTTTTTTTGGCCAATTCTATCAGTTTTTCAGAGTTATCAATTCCATGATAATCCCCTCCCTTCTCTTTTATCGCCCCAAATAACCTTCCGTTGCCACAGCCTAAATCCAGAACTCTGTCGCCGGAATTTACGTATTCCAACAACCCGCCCAAATCCTTCCAAAAAAAACAGCGGGTATCAGAAAACCTCTCGGCAATCAGATCATAGCCGCCCTTACTCATTCCCAATAAATACCTTGCGTATTTCTCATCCATTGATTTTATTGATATTATAACTTATAGCTTATAACTTATGGACATCAACGAAACTATAATTGAAGAGCTAATTAACGCCAATTTAAAAAAATTAGGAGATTTGGCTGTGATAAAGAGAAGAATAGCCAAAAAATTCAAAACTCCTTGCCCTTCTAATATTTCCTTGCTTAAAACTTATCACGAATTGATTAAAAACAAAAACATTTCCCGTTCCGGAATAATTGAACATATTTTAAGAAAACGCCCTGTACGCTCTCTTTCCGGAATAGTCAACATCTCTGTTTTAACCAAACCCTACCCCTGCCCGGGAAAATGCATCTATTGTCCGACGGAAAAAAACATCCCTAAAAGTTATGTTTCCGGAGAGCCGGCCGTGGAGAGAGCAAAAAAATTAAACTTTGACCCTTATCTGCAAATAGAAAAAAGGATTGAGATGTTGGAGAACGAAGGCCACCCGACTGATAAACTCGAGGTCAGAATAATCGGCGCCACATGGAGTTATTATCAGAAGAGCTATCAAAATTGGTTTATTAAAAGATGCTTTCAGGCCTCTAATGGGAAAAAATCAAAAAGTAAAAATCAAAAAATTGAAGATGTCCAAAGATTGAATGAGAAAGCGAAACATAGGATTGTCGGCTTATCCATAGAAACAAGGCCTGATTTCATTGACGAGAAAGAAATAAAAAGATTGAGAACTCTTGGAATAACAATGGTGGAAATCGGAGTCCAGTCAATTTTTGATGATGTTTTGGCGCTGAACAAAAGAGGACATGGCTCGGAAGCCATCATTAAGGCGACTAAACTCCTGAAAGATGCCGGATTCAAAGTTTGTTATCAAATGATGCCTGATTTGCCCGGTTCAACCTTGGAAAAAGATGAAGAAATGTTCAGACAATTATTCAATAATCAAAATTTCCAACCGGACTTATTAAAAATATATCCGACTGCCATTCTGAAGGGCGCGGAATTATATAAATGGTGGAAGGACAAAAAATATAAGC
The DNA here is from genome assembly GCA_002779355.1 of Candidatus Nealsonbacteria bacterium CG07_land_8_20_14_0_80_39_13. NCBI lineage: Bacteria > Candidatus Nealsoniibacteriota > Candidatus Nealsonbacteria bacterium CG07_land_8_20_14_0_80_39_13. Next base: position 1,914 of record PEWS01000007.1, read on the forward strand.
CCTATTCAGCAAAAGATTTGATAAAACTGGTTACGGAAATAAAAAAGGAGGTCCCTTTTTATGTCCGCATCCAGAGAATCACCAGAGATATCCCGTCAAAAGACATTGTCGCCGGACCGGCTAAGATATCTAATTTACGGCAGATCGTCGTTGAGGAGATGGAAAAGAAAGGAGAGAAATGCAAATGCATAAGATGTCGAGAAATCGGGAAAGATTACGACGCTAAAGAAAAAATTCTGCTTTTCAGGGAAGATTATAACGCTTCCGGAGGAAAGGAGATATTTTTAAGTTTTGAAAACGAAAAAAGAGAAAAACTTTACAGCTTGCTCCGCCTCCGCATTCCGGCAGAAGGAAATTACTCCATTGTTCGCGAGCTCCATACTTATGGACAACAACTCCCAATATCCGGAAAATCAGACAAAGGAGGATGGGCCTCCTTCGCCTCTAATTCGGCGCAGCATAAGGGATTGGGAAAGAAATTAGTCAAAGAAGCGGAAAGGATAGCCGGGAAAGAATTCCATTCAGAAAGAATCTCAATAATCTCCGCTGTCGGAGCGAGACCGTACTACCGCAATCTCGGCTACCGCCTAACCTCCACCTATATGATCAAAAAATTGCGTAGCAACGTAAGCAGTAAATAAAAAAATAAAAAAGAGGCATTTGCCTCTTAATAGTCTGGATGACGTTTTTCCAAATCTCTCTCAGAAAGTCCTAATTGAGTCATCAACTGAGTTATCACTACATTAAAAACATATCTGGCCAAGGCTTCGGGGAATGATCCCAAGGGAAATAAACATTCCATTTCCTCTTTTGATATTCTTAAACTCTCTTCATACATTTTTCTTTTGGGCAAAACAATTATTAAGTCGCTCATTTCACCTATGGGGGATTTCGGATCAGATGTTATGGCAATTACCAAAGCGCCTCCTTTTTTAGCTACCTTAGCATCATTTACCGTCGCAATGGTACCGCCAGAATTAGATAGCACCACAACAATAGGACGTCCTGAAACCTTTAACATAAGACTATCTCCACATTTCCATGAAAAAAATCCTAACTGAATCAATCGCTGAAGAAAATCCGTTATCGCTTGACCCGATTGCCCTGCTCCTCCTCCGAACACCCCGTAAGAATACTTTGTGTCCCCTATCGTAATTTCAGGACCACTACTTCTTACCCTCGATAGCTCTTCTACGACAGCCAGTATCTGAGAAGTGTTATTTTCAATTACCCAAAGCTCGGCTAAACTTAATATCTCTGCCTGCTTCTTGCTTTGACCTTTCAATAATTCAACATTCCGATCGGTTATTGTTTTCATTTTTTACCTCCATTTCTTATAATATTTAATTATATTTAATTGTAAAAGACCTTGCGGACTTCTATATTCTCACGATAACAAAACCTTGAAATAATACAATACTATTAACGGATATTACATTCTTTCAAGGACGGAAATTCCCAGTAGAGATAAAGCTTCTTTCAGCGTCTTATTGACGGCGAAAGTCAAAGCTAAGCGGAATTTTTTCTTCTCTTCTGTTTCCGCTTTTATTATCTTGTGAAAATTGTATAAGGAGTTATATTTTTGAGCCAAATCAAAAGAAAATTCACAGACAATATTGGGCGAAAACCTTGTAGCCGCTTTTTCAACTGCTTCAGGAAATTTAAAAATCGCTCTCAAGACAGCCTCCTCTTCCTTATTAATAATCCCCCCGTCTGTCGGGAAAATTACTTCTTGGCCCGCTTTCTTCAAAACGCTTTCTGTTCTGGCGCAGACATACTGCAAATAAGGGCCGGAATCGCCTTTCAAATTAAGCATTTTATCCCAATCAAAAATAATATCTTTTTTATATTGCTGGGACAAATCATTGTATTTCACCGCTCCGATGCCGACGGCCTTAGCTATTTCCTTATCTTCGCTGATTTTTTCCGCCCGCTCAACAGCCTCATTAAGGATATTTTCCAAATGAATAGTTTCTCCCTTTCTGGTGGAAAACTTTCCATGAATATTTCTTATCAAGCCATGGCTGACATGAAAAAAATCTTCTTTTTTGCGCCAGCCTAAAAGCTCAACCGCCCGAAACAATTGCTTCAGGTGCAGGGATTGGTCAGCTCCGACTTCGTAAATAAACAAATCCGGCTTCCACTTCTTAAGGCGGTATTTTATGGTCGCTAAATCACGAGTCAGGTAAGTGGTTGTCCCATTTGATTTTAAAAGCATTGACGGCGGCAATTCATTGCCAGGATACTCAATTATTAAGGCGCCTTGACTCTCGGAAGCAATTTTCTTTTTAACCGCCTCTTTGATAATTTCATCCATTTTCCCTTCACGAACATAAAAACTTTCTCCCATACAATGGTCTATTTTCACTCCCAAAAGAGAATATATTCTTCCAAATTCTTTCAGACTCGTTTCAACGCAAAATTCCCAAATCTTCTTTGCTTCCTTGTCCCCCTTTTCCAGCTTCTTAAACCAAATCCTCGCCTCCTCCTCCATTATGGGATTACTTTGCGCCTCCTTATGAAATCTAATATAAATTTTTTCCAAGTCATCAATCGTAAGATTTTCCAAAACCAATTTTTCTTCCTTAATCTGGCGGATAAGCTTTCCGAATTGAGTGCCCCAATCCCCGAGATGGTTTACTCCGATGCATTTCCATCCTAAAAACTTATAAATATTGTAAACAGCTTGGCCGATTATAGTTGACCTTAAATGTCCGACACCGAAAGATTTGGCTATATTAGGAGAAGAATAATCAATAACAACAACTTTCTTTTCCCCTCCCTTTTTAGAACCTCTTTTTTTCTTATCACATGACTTGTTCAGGAAATCCAAAAGAGCTTTTTGGGAAACAAAAAAATTAATAAATCCCGGCTCAACAGCTTCTATTTTTTCAAATAGCCTGTCTTTCCTGTCCATAGACTTCAGTTCTCCAATGATTTTTAAAGCAACTTCCATGGGCGATTTTTTGATTTCTTTGGCAATTCTCATCGCCGTATTTACAGAATAATCTCCGAAAATTTCTTCCGTGGCTCCATCAACATCTATTCTCGGCATTTCAAAATCCGAAAAAAACCTTTCTTTCTGAAGGTTTTTTATCGCCCTTTCCACCATTTTCCCAATTTCCTCCTTAACCATAATACTTTCATCATATCGGAATTTACCGCCCAAAACAAGCATTATCTATAAAATTTTGCTAAGATAAAAACATAAAAACTATAAACAAAGATATGGATAATGTTTTAAGCGAAAACAGAAAGGCCTATTTTAACTACGAAATCATGGATAAATTCTCAGCCGGGATGGTTTTATTCGGCCACGAAGTGAAATCAATAAGAACGGGCAAGATGAGCTTGGTCGGCTCTTATGTCACTTTGCGGAACAACGAGGCTTATTTGACGGGCGCCAACATCCATCCCTATCAGCCCAAAAATATTACCGAAGGTTATAATCCAAAAAGAGACAGGAGGCTTCTTTTGAGGAAAAATGAGATAAACGAGCTTATCGGCAAAACAGAGCAAAAAGGCTTGACTTTGGCCCCCTTAAAGGTTTATACTGTAAAAGGTTTAATAAAGTTGGAATTCGCTATAGCCAAAGGAAAGAAGAAGGCTGATAAGCGCGAATCAATTAAAAAACGCGAATCCGACAGGGAAATAAGAAGAGCCTTCAAAAATAGCGTAATATCTTGAACCTATGTATTATGTTTATGTATTAAGAAGCCTAAAAGATAAAAAATTATACACAGGACATACCAATAATTTATCAGAAAGAATTGAGGAATATAATAAAGGATTGGCAAAGTCCACCAAAAATAGAAGACCTTTTGAATTGCTTTATTATGAAGCATCTAATATATTAGAGGATGCCGTAAAAAGAGAAAAATCACTGAAAACTGGCTTCGGTAGGGCATATTTAAAAAGAAGGATAAGCGGACTCTAAAAATACCTCAACAAAAAATGGTTGGGGCCTCGCCCGCAACGCTTCGCAAGCGAGCAAGCTCGCTTGCTCGCGTAGCGATGCGGACGGGGATGAATGTTTTGATGAAAAACTGATTCAAAACAAGCAAGCCAAGTCGCTGAATCTTGTAAAAAATCAGCAAAAAAGTAAGTGTAAACTCATTTACAAAAGTTAAAGACGCGTTTGTTTCTGCTTTCAGCGGAAGAATGGCTTTAGCTCCTGTCTGCGCTTAAAAACCGTAGGCCATCTGACTTATTAATTCTCGCTAAATAAAATCAGGTGTCATATCAGCGAGATGGGCGGTATTCTCCGAATGCAGGAATTCCGCTAAGACAATTGCATTCAAGGCACAGGAATTTTGCTTAGTTTATAGCCTGCGCCCCTTAAAAACTAAGCTAAGCTTGTAGAATTGTTTTGGAAAATTTTTCAGACGCGGGTTCAATCCCGCCATCTCCACAACAAATTTTGCTGTCGCAGAATTTGATCCCAAATTACTCACACAAATTACACTAAAAATGCCTCAAAATTTCAAAAGAACTTTCATTAACGGCCAAATAAGGGCTAAGGAAGTAAGACTAATAGACGAAACCGGCGCCCAGCTTGGAGTAATAAAAATAGAAGAGGCGCTCCAGATGGCTAAAGACCGCAACTCCGATCTAATTCAGGTCACAGAAAAAGTAGATCCTCCTGTCTGTAAAATAATGGACTATGGAAAATATTCATATCGGCAGGAAAAGAAAAAAAAGGAAGAAAAGAAACACCAGAAAGGAGGAGAAATGAAAACAATCAGATTAAGCTTCAATATTTCCATTCATGATATGGAGACAAGGGTTAGACAAGCGGAAAAATTTTTAAAAAAGGGAAGCGTCGTAAAAATAAAATTGAGACTCAGTGGGAGAGAAAAAGCCCTGCAGGAAGTGGCTAAAGGGAAAATAAGTAAATTTATTGAAATTTTGCAGGAAAAAGTTCCCGTCAAAACAGAGAAGGAAATAAAAAGAGAGGGAAGAGGACTGACGATGACAATTATGAAAGACACAACCCAGCGTAATGCTGTTGTTGCGCCCAAAGCAGAAACCTCTAACAGGGTTGACCAATCGACGCCAATCAGCTAATATGACAAACATATGAAAATAAAAACTCGCAAATCAATCACGAAACGTTTTAAGGTTACCAAAAACGGAAAGATTCTAAGAAGGCCATGTGGCCAGGACCATTTGCGTTCAAAAAAAACAGGAGAACAGGTCAGGAAGAAAAGAAAATGGGCAACTGTTTCAGATTCTGAAATAAAGAAAATAAAAAAATTACTGCATATATAATATGGTAAGAGTAAAAAGAGGAACAACGGCGAATAAAAGAAGAAAAGGTATCTTGAAATATACCAAGGGTTTTTGCTGGGGAAGAAAATCTAAATTCAAGGCAGCTAAAGACGCTATACGCCATGCTTGGGGTCACGCCTTTAAGGACAGAAGAGTGAAGAAAAGAACCTTCCGCCGGCTTTGGCAGATCAGAATAAATGCCGCCTGCAGAGAACAAGGAATCCCTTATAATCAACTCATCTTTAAACTTAAAGAAAAAAATATCATAATTGACAGAAAAGTCTTGTCAGAACTGACGGAAACCAATCCGGAAATATTCAACAAAATCATCTCCGAATTGAAATAAATTCTTGTTTTGCGGTTTCGGCTTCGTTCCATGGAATTTTTTTGCCGTTAGCCAAACACATCCATAATTCACTCCCCTTTCCCGTTGATATAATAACATCGCCCGGCTTTGCCGAGGCGATGGCTTTTTTTATCGCCTCCCTTCTGTCCAATATCTTCCATAATTTTGAATTTTGAATTTCATTTATAATTTGTAATTTGTAATTTCCGGCCAGAGGCCGGTCAGCCTTTGGCTGAGAGATTTGCGAAAAACCGCTTTCAATTTCTTCTATAATTTTAAGCGGATTTTCGTCATACGGGTCTTCATTAGTCAAAATAACCTCATCGCAATACTGGCCGGCAATTTTCCCAAGAATAGGCCGCTTCCATTTATCTCTCCCTCCTCCGCAAGATCCCAAAAGACAAATCAGTCTCCCGTCCTTAGGTTTTACTGTTTGATAAACTTTTTCCAACGCTTCCGGCGTAACCGCGTAATCAACAAAAAACTTAAACGGCTCCGAAATAACAAGCTGCATCCTGCCGGGAATTTCCCTCACTTTTTCTAAAGCATTTTTACAGATATTTAAATCAATCCCTTGGGAAAGCCCGACGCAAATCGCCGCCAAAGCATTATAAATATTAAAATCACCAATTAAGCGAAGGCTTAATTTAATATTTTGATTGTTCACCTCGCCATGATTTAAGCCATAAGTATATTTTTTTCTTGCCGTGTATTTCAAAAAATGCTCCGTATTTTTATCCTCCGCATTCACAACATGGACTCCCTTGGCCACCTGAAAAAGCCTCTCTTTGGCCTTTCTGTAATTTTCAAAAGAACCGTGGCTTTCAATGTGTTCCGGCTCCAGATTAGTGAAAACGGCTGTATCAAAATTAATAAAAGAATGACGGTGCTGTTTAATCCCTTCTGAACTTACCTCAAGAACCGCGTATTGGCAACTGGAATCAACCGCCTGCCTTAAAAATTTCTGGATAACCATCCTGCCCGGCATGGTCATTTTCAAGGGGTTGCTCCATTTTTTATTTTCAATTTTGAATCTTATTGAAGAAATTGAAGCAACCTTAAAACCGGCCTCTTCTAAAATGGCTGTTATCAGGGAAACTGTTGTTGATTTCCCATTGGTGCCGGTAACGCCGATTACCTTCAGTTTTCTTGAGGGAAAACGATAAATAATCGCTCCCAAAAACGGTAAAAAACAATGATACCAATCAATTAAAAACTCCGGCGTAATTTTTTTAATTATTTTCTTCAGAAACATAACATCTCTATTTTAACATATTTTTGTTGCAAAAAATCATCGACTGTGATAATGTGGGAATATGCCAATTACGGAATCGACAAAAAAAGCGTTGCGCCAATCCAAGAAAAAAAGATTAAGCAACATCAATTACAATAAAAAAATCAAAGACCTTAGTAAGGAGCTGGCTCTTTTAGTTTCACAGAAGAAGATGGATGAAGCCAAAAAACTCCTGCCTCAAGTTTACAAAATCATAGACAAGGCGACCAAAGTGAACGTGCTTAAAAAGAACACCGCCTCCAGAAGGAAATCAAAAATGGCCAGAATGGCCGGCTAAATCTCGGCTATTAACAGGTCAAGTCCGGCCTTAATGTCTATCACTCCGGTTTTAATGTCACAATCTGCCTGAAAAATTTTCCGGTAGATTTTTTTTAGGACAGGATAAGAAAATTTTGTGGCTTGGGCATAAGTTTTTTGAAGGACAAAGGGATGAAGCCCGACTTCCTTAACCATCTTTCCAAAAGATACATTCTTATCAATAAGGCTTCTGATATTCAAAAGATTTTTAAATTGATATTGTATCATGGAAAAAATATAAAAAGGCGACTCTCCTTTATCCATATGCCGACGGATAAAGAAAAGGGCTTTCTTCTTGTTGTTTTCAGCCACAGCGTCAATTGTTCTAAAGATATCAACCTCGTATTTCGGCCTCACTAAAACGCCCACATCTTCAGCGCTTATTGTTTTTTCTTTCATTTTATAGCCGGCCAATTTTCTGATTTCATTATTGAGACGCCACATATCATCGCCGGCAGAGGCGATTAATTTGCCTAAAGCCTCCGGAGATATCTTGACGCCGTATTCATCAAATTCTTTCTCTATCCAATTAACCAGATGCATCCCTTCTAAGAGCTTAAATTCCTGCGTTTTAGCGTTCTTAATCAAATATTTGAACAAAGAATCGCTTTTAAGAATCTTTCCTGTTTCATAAAAAACGAAAACGTCCTTAGAATCAAAAAAACTCTTACCCTTTTCAAGAAACTCTTTCTCTATATCTTTATCGGAAAAACAATTCCTCAAAATAACCAGTTTTTTTTCATCAAACATTGATACCGTCCGAGAGTCATTTCTGAAAGATTGGAAATCGTCTTTTTCTAAATCCACATACCTCAAATTCAATCCGCTTTTATGGATCTTTTTATACTGCCCTACTATCTCCTTCAGCTTTTGCCAGCTTCTATATGTATCCTGGCCATAAATAAATACAATCATAATTTTTGACAGAGAGGACAAAAATGAGCAGTTCTCCCGCCTATTTTCACACTCTCAATTATTGTCCCGCAAACAAAACACTTCTCCCCTTGCCTCCGATAAACTTTTATTTCTTTATCAAAATTTCCTTTTTCTCCGTTAATATCCCTGAAGTCAGAGAAACTCTCTCCGCCAAGCTTAATCGCTTTTTCCAGAACCGGTTTTATATTGCAATAAATTTCCTGTAATTCCCCTTCGTTAAGATCCGATGTTTTCTCCAAAGGATTAACTTTCGCTCTGAATAAAATTTCATCTGAATAAATATTGCCTATCCCGACAATTACTGACTGGTCCATCAGAACCTGCTTTATCCTGCCCTTTCTCCCGCTTAAAACCTTTTTAAACCTATTAAAAGTAAACTCTTTATCCAGTGGCTCCGGTCCTAAAGAAATGAAGCTTTTTGAACCAAGCAAATCACAAGTTTTCCATAACTCTATTTTAGCAAATCTTCTGACGTCGGAAAGAGCAAGTATGCTTCCATCATCCATCCGAAAAATAAAACGGATAAATTCGTCGGCGTTATCTTCCCCTCGTTCCCCGAGAAGAAAATGTCCCGTAAGCTTCATATGGGCTAAAAGAGACAATCCCTCTGATAAATCAAAAATAATATTTTTTCCTCTTCTCCAAATTTTTTTTATTTTTTTCCCCTTTATTCCTTTTTTAAACTCTTCTAAGGTTTTCGGTTTCTTAATCTGATTCAGAGAGTCAGTCCAAATATCAAAGAATGTCCTGTTTAGGACATTCTGCAAGCCTCTGACTATTGTTTCTACCTCCGGCAATTCAGGCATTTTAAAATTATGATAAGATATTCCTTATTTTTTCAATAATCTTGCTGGGGGTAAAATGGGCTTTTATCAAATAATCGGCCGCTCCTATTTTTAAAGCTTTTTCAATATCTTCTTTTTGCCCCAAATTAGAAAGAATAACAACGGGTATTGAAGATAGCTCCTCATCTTCCTTTACCTTCGTCAAAACCTCAAATCCGTCCATATTCGGCAAAATAAGGTCCAGCAAAACTAACTGGGGCTTTTCTTCTCTTATCTTTTTCAAGCCCTCTTCTCCATTACAGGCAATAGAAACGTTAAACCCTTCGCTTTCAACCTTGCGGAGAATTAATTCTCTTAAAAATTCGTCATCTTCAATAATCAAAACTTTATCTGCCATATTTTTTAAATTATTTTTTAATTAACTTTTTTAATTTATATGACTCCATTATACTTATTAAACGCTGATTAGGCAACGGCTGACAAAAAATCAAGTCATTTCCATGGCGGGGAAAGAAAAGAAGAAGGTTGTTCCCTTTCCTTGCGCCGACTCAAACCATATCTCTCCCTTATGAGCGTCTATTATATTCTTGACGATAAATAACCCCAGCCCTGAACCTTCGGCGTCCATTCTAACGGCTTCTTGAGATCTAAAAAATTTAGTGAATATCCTTCCTTTCAAATTTTCAGGAATCCCCATGCCACTATCTTTTATTGAAAACCTCACCTCGCCTTCCGCTTGCCTCAAATTAATTTCAATCTTTCCTCCTTGAGAAGTATAATTTATGGCATTGTCAAAAAGGTTATGAACGGCTATGGCGATCTTTTCAGAATCAATAAAAACTGCCGGCAACTCCCCTTCAGGCTCTTTTTTAAAAATCAGCTCCACGCCTTTTTTCTCTGCAATCGGCCGGTAAGAATCTATCTCTGACCTGATAATCTTTTCCATATCCCCAAAATCAGGATTATAAAGATACCTTCCCTCCTCAATTCTTGTCACATTTAAAAGGTCGTTGATGAGGTTTATCATTTTCTCGTTGGATACGTAAGCTTTTTTAAGAAAATCACTTTGATCGCGACTGATTGGTCCAAAATCTCCCCTTATAATCATATCCAGCGCCCATTTTATAGTTGACAAAGGCATTCTTAATTGATGGGCAGTGATGCTCACGAATTCGGTTTTGGCTTTTTCAACCATTTTCTCTCTGGTCACGTCACGGAGAATAATTAATGTCCCCGCATCATTGCCGCCTCTTTTAACGATGCTGATTGTCGCCTCAAGGATTAATCCCTCTTTTATCTGAATTTCTTTCTTAGAAATGGGCTTCATCTCTCCGTTGAATATTTTTATCAAAGGTTGAAGGGTCGGGAAGCTTTCCAAATCAAAAAACTTTTTCCATTTAATATCAAACTCCCTTACTCCTAAGAAAATCTCCGCTTGAGGATTAATCATGGAAACAACCTTATGCTTATCCAGAAACAAAAGCCCGTCTGACAAATTAAAAATCAAAGCATGATTTTTATCTTTCTCTTCCTCTGCTTTCCCTAATGCATCCCTCAAGCCTTCTGTTTTCTTTTGGACTATTTCTTCCAAATCTTTATTGGTAATCATCAGTTCTTCTTTCTGCTCTGATTCTCCAATAAGCCCTGACATCAGCAAATAGCCGAGTATCAAAAGCAAAGAAAAAGAAACGAAATTCCAAATGTATTCTATGAGAGTTGTTGAAAGAAAAATATGGACAAGAGGCAATATTGCGAAAGACATCATTAATATTCTATAAAAAGAGATCATTTTGCCCTGAACATCTCCCTGAACAGCCATATAAGCGCCGAAACCAAGGAAGAAAATAGCTGAATAATCGCCAAGAGCGTAATAAAAGGAACGATAAAAAATAAAATCTTCAGCCATGAAAGAAACTAAAGAATGGAAGATAATGTCAAAAACAACAAACAATGAAAAACCGAACAAAACATACTGTGTTTCACTTTTTTCCTTGTAAGGAAGCCCGGCGTATTTCCTGAAAAAACGCAACAGCACAAAAAAAGCCATGAAGAGTAAAGAGAGGTGAAAAAATAAGTGCATCTCTCCGAAGTTAACGATGTTCACTCCAAATTCGCTCATCTCTACGCCCTTAACAAAATAGTTCGTGAATAAGGTGGTCAAAGAAAAAACTGAGGCGATCAGAAAAACGGCCTTATCTAAAATTCCGGACCTCTTCTGGACGGTAGGGAAATAAACTGTAAGGAGATAAAGGGGAATTAATATAATAAAAGCAATGGAAAAATTTATTTTTGCCCGAAGAACCGACTGATCAATGTCAGCCGCAAAAGGCGAGAGGTAACCGAATGTTATCCAAAGAAAAAGGAGGATTGCTATTGAAAAAACAATCTGATTAACCGGCGCTTTTTTGTTTTTCAGAAAAGCCCAAAAACCCAAACCCAAGACGAGAGAGTCAAGAAAAAAGATGATGATTTGATTTATCAGAATTATTCCTTCCATTATTTTAATTTTACATTTTTATAATTAAAAATACAAATAAAGATTACCACAAACTCAAATTCTTCTTAGGCTCGTTCTTCCCTGCTTCCAAAAACTTATCAACTAAGCTACGGAAACCGAATTTCTCAAACAATTGCCTTACGCTTTCTTTATCATAACTTCCGAAAGAACAGCCGTCCAAATCAAAGTCAAAAGGAACGTCTTTCTTAAGCTCTCCCAATCTCTTACTTAAAAAAGCCATCTCCTTTGACTTCAAAAGTGTTTCTTTCAACTTCGGGCTGATTTTCCCATTGCCATCCTTATCTCCTTCCAACTCCCCATAAAGATGTTCCATATCCCTAAAATCTTGAATAAGCTTTATGGCTGTTTTTTCTCCTACGCCTTTAACTCCGGGGATATTGTCTGAAGTATCTCCCCTCAACCCTTTGAAAAAGGATATTTGATCAGGAGCAAGCCCGTATTTTTCTTCAACATCTTTCCTCCCATAAAGAGCGGCGTCTTTCACTCCCCTTCTTAAAAAATAAACTTTCGTCCGTTCATTAACTAATTGAAGAATGTCCATATCTCCGCTTACGATTGTTATCAAAACATCTTCTCCCTTACCTCCCTTGGTGATTTTTTCGACGATGGTGCCTATCATATCGTCAGCCTCAAATCCTGTTTTCTCAAATATCTTTACGCTAAAAACTTTCAGGAATTCTTTTACTCCTGAAAATTGAGGAATCAATCCTTCCTGCATAGGAGGCCTCTTGGCCTTGTACTCCTTAAACTCGTCATGCCGAAATGTTTTCCCGGGCAAATCAAAAGTGGCAGCCAGATAATCAGGCTTGAGTTCTTTAATTACCTTTATAAAAACCAACAAAAAACCATAAACGGCATTGACCAATTCTCCGTTTTTAGCGGTCAAAGGAGGTAGGGCGTGAAAAGCCCGATGAATAATTGAATTGCTATCAAGAATAACCAAATGTTTCATCTTTTTTAATTTCTATTTTTTAATTCTTCAATGTCAATTCCGCTTTCAGCTTTGCCCATCCTGTCAACATTTATATCTAATTCTTGATTAGCCCAATCCGGCTCCGTAATATTATCGTCACCCCACTCACCATTAGAATATTTTCCCAACGCCATATCCAACGCTTTTCTTTCTGTTTCTGCGTTAACTTCAATCTCAAAATTACTATAAACTTTTAACGCCAAACTAACTTTATATTTTTTCATAGCTTTCTATCTGTTATAAATTCAGGCATCTCTGCCTTAAGATAATCTTCGCCTGCTTTTTTAAATAATCTATTATAATCTCCGAAATTTTTACACTTTTTGAAATCTTCCTTTAATCTCTTTAATCTGTTGGTACTGGCAGGCCTATTTTTTGTAACGGCAAATAATTGAAATAATAGGAACACCCGGCTATTGAAATAACATAATCTAAAACATCTTTATACTCTGGTTTTTTGAACCAATCATTTAAGATGTAAATATATTGCACTTCAACATTCAATCTTGATAAAAGTTTTTTATACTGCTTAATCTTAAAATCACAGGTTTGTAATTTTTCATCCGTTGAGCCAGCGACTTCCTGAAATTTAATCTCAAGAATAAAAAAAGTGTTATTCGTTATCACAAATATCGCATCGTCCGGCAAAAGTCGCTTAGAAATAAATTTTTTATAATCTATTTTGTTCTCCTCTAAATATTTGTATAACCCGTGTTTTCTGAAAGACACGGCGACTTTTTCGCCGTTATAAAAAATCGCGCTTCCCTGAACTTTATAATTTTTCTTTGATTTTATAAAAGTCAAAAAAACCACTTTACCCTCAAAATAAAGCCCCGTTTTCGTGTTAGCTCCGCCTATTTTCCCTTTTCTCATAAAATTATTTTTTATTTAATTTATTCTTGATATTTCTGTCCAATTCCTCAAACCTTTTGATTGATAAATCTAAATATTTTTTTTCGTTATCAATCCCGATAAATTTTCTTCCATAAAAATAAGCCGCCAAACCTGTCGTAGAACTCCCGGTAAAAGGATCCAGTATTAAATCGCCCCTATTCGTGCTGGCCAAAACTATTCTTCTTAACAAATCAGATGGCTTTTGTGTCGGGTGTTTCCCGAATTTTTTTTCAATTGGCTTGGGCGTATTTATTGACCACACAGAACGCATCTGCAGCCCCGGTTTTTTGATTTCATCTTCCGGCCATTCGCCGTTTTTCATTAAATCATAGTTGAAAGTATGCTTTGCTTTTTCTTCTTTTCTCGCCCAAATTAAGGTTTCATGACTGGCGGTAAAAAACCGACAACTCAAATTCGGCGAAGCATTTGGCTTAAACCACGCGATATCGTTAAGAATATGAAATTTGTTAACTTCAAGAGCAAATCCGCATTGATAAATTGAGTGATAAGTTCCACTGATCCAAATTGTTCCACTTGGCTTTAGAATTCTTTTACATTCTTTAGTCCATGCAAAATGAAATTCAAAATTCTTTTTTAATCCATTACTCAAATCCCAATCACCCTTCTTAACGCTAACCATTTTACCATTTTGGCAAGTAAAACTTCCGCTTGATAAAAAATACGGAGGATCAGCGAAAATCATATCCACGGAATTTTCCGGAATTTCTTTTAAAAATTCAAGTGAATCAGCTTGATAAAGTGTAAAGTTTGGTTTTTCGTAATATGGTTTTCCCATGAGATTATTATAGCAAAAATTGGCTATGATTGTTTGATGGTGATTTTTCTCTTGTCTTCGCCGATGACTTTGAAGGTGAGCCAGATTGTTCTCTCGGGCATAATCTTTTTAATATTCTCCGGCCACTCAACAGCAACGATATTTTCGGGATTGGAAAATATTTCTTGAAAACCTAAATCAATTGCTTCCTTTTCTCTTTTTATCCTATAACAATCAATATGATAAAAATTTTTATATTTTTTGAAAATATTGAAAGTCGGGCTCAATATTTTTTCTTTTATTCCCAACCCTTTGGCGAATCCTTGGACAAAGGTTGTTTTCCCTCCCCCTAAATTTCCCTTCAGCCCCAAAACAGCCCCTCCTTCTCCGGTCAAAATCTCCTTGGCTAAGTTTTCAGCTATTTTTTTTGTCTCCGAAGCGCTTTTTGTAATCACAGAAAATTGACTTAACATAAAAAACAGGATAAAAAGGAAGTAATGTAATAGTATTTTATCTTTTTTTAAACAATTTTACAAAAAAAATGGACGAAGGCTCAAAAAAAATATATGAAAAAATAGAAAGTATACCTGACCTCAAGGAAAGAATGAGCGCCTTAGAAAGCGTCCCGACAACAGAAGCGATAGAGACCTTGTTAAGAGGGGCGATTGATTTGAATTCCTCTGATATTCATATTGAACCGGAAGAAGACGGAGCTAAAATCAGATTGAGACTTGACGGAATGCTTCAGGATGTAACCGTCCTTGATTTGAAAATTTTTCAAAAACTACTCTCCAGATTAAAATTACTATCCGAAATGCGGCTTAATGTTTCCGACCGTCCTCAAGACGGCCGTTTTACCGCGCCGATCCAAGATTCTGAAATAGAAATAAGAACATCAACCCTGCCATCCAAAAACGGAGAGTCAGTGGTTTTAAGACTTTTAAATCCTAAGAAATTAATTGAGATAGAGGGATTGGGGTTAAGGAAAGATCTGCTAGAAGTATTTAAAAAGGAAATGATAAAGCCGAACGGGATGATTATCGTTACCGGTCCGACAGGATCGGGAAAAACCACCACTCTTTACGCTGTTCTGAAGGGAATACAAAGCTCGGAAATAAAAATCATTACCATAGAAGACCCGATAGAATATCATTTGGACGGAATTTCTCAAACTCAAGTAAGTCCAGATAAAGGATTTGACTTCGCTTCGGAATTAAAATCTATGGTCGGGCAAGACGCAAATATCTCTTCGTCGAGCAGTAAAGGATATGACTTCGCTTCCGGATTGAGGTCTATTGTCAGACAGGACCCTGACGTTATTCTGATTGGAGAAATAAGAGACTCTGAAACCGCCGGCATAGCCATTCAAGCGTCTCTGACCGGACACCTTGTCCTTTCCACCTTGCACACCAATGACGCCGCCGGAACAATAGCCAGATTACTGAACTTAGGGATCAAGCCTTCTGACATCGGCCCGGCCATTAATGTCGTCATTGCCCAAAGACTGGTCAGAAAAGTCTGCAAAAAATGTTCTGAATTAAAACAGGCCGAGAAAGAAGACATTGAAAAACTGGAAAAAGGAACAAAAGGGTTGAAGGGAAAAATAACCTTGCCGAAAATTGATTCTAACCTGAAAATCCCCTCTGCTAAGGGATGCAAGGAATGTAATTTTACCGGCTATAAAGGGAGAGTCGGGGTTTTTGAGGTTATGCTTATTGATTCAAAAATGGAAAAATTTGTATTGGAAAATCCCTCCACTTCAGCGCTTGGAGAGGAGGCCATAAAGAATGGAATGACAACAATGAAAGAGGACGGATTGTTTAAAGTTTTAGAAGGAATAACGACAATTGAAGAAGTTAAAAGAGTAATCGGAGAATAAAAAAAGCCACAAAACTGGGGGCTTCCCGCATTGCTGCGGGAAACGTAAGGTTTGGAACACAAAGTTTGGAATTCCCCCGAGGAGCAACCGAGTCGGAACAAGGCTGTCCATCTGCGGAAAATTCCTAACCCCCAGTTTTAAGGCTATTTTTAATGATATATGAATGATAGCAAATCTTTGACAACTTGTCAAGTATTTTGTCATAATTCACCAATTTCACCAAATTTAAACAAAATTAAAAGGGGAATCGTGTGCGATTACCCCCTTTGAAAGCAAAAAGTTCCTTCTCGCTCCCCTATAGGACTAAAACCCTTTTTGGGCGAGTCCTTTAAAAAAATAAAAAACATCTTCTATTTTTCCGATTCCCTTTTCTTCTCCTTCTCGAGCCTTCTCTTCTCAAAAGAGTCCTTTTGCTCAGCAGAAAGAGGATTTGTTTTCATTTTTTTTCACCTCCTTTGTTTTTATTTTTGTTATATAGATTCATCCTTCATGTGGCGATGCGTCGTGAGACCACCCTCGGTGTTATCATCCAACGCCCCCTCCGTCACC
>PEWS01000008.1:0-172 GCA_002779355.1 Candidatus Nealsonbacteria bacterium CG07_land_8_20_14_0_80_39_13
GGAAGCAACAGGGGTTGCTGAAGCGACAACTGCCAAGGTAGGAGCGGCAACAGTCATTGTTTTTCCTGTCGCGTCTCCAGTTTCAGTAATAGCTGCCAATGAGCTTGCTCCTGTTGAAATCATATTAGCGGCAGTTGCAGCCAATAAGTCAAGGTGCAAAGTTGCAGCCTCG
>PEWS01000008.1:651-5583 GCA_002779355.1 Candidatus Nealsonbacteria bacterium CG07_land_8_20_14_0_80_39_13
TGATGGGATATCAGCTTTTACAGTCAGGACTTTGTTAGTGCTGGCTGGGATGTCAATTAATCCGGAAACATCATAAGTGTTAACTGTGTTGGTTCCGAATTGAACTGTTGTTCCGCTGATTCCGTTAGGTCCGGAAATTAAAGTTGCTCCATCATACAAGGCAATATTGGAAATATCAGTTGAAGCGGCGTCAGTCCCGGCTAAAGTCAATGTAATCTGGGTTACTCTTACGCCTTCAGTTGAACCAGTGCTTAATTTTACAGCAGTGATTGTTCTGTTGGTTGTCCCGAGAACATAACTTTGAGCTGATGGGTTAGTGGCTGCGTCAAGAGCAGTAACCAATGTTCCCTGTGAGATAGTATGAGTCGCTCCCTGTTCCGGAAATCCGGCTGCAGTTGCTGCAGTTGTTGTTACTAAACCGCCGGAGCTTGTTCCGACAGCGTCAACGTCAGAGGCCTGTGTAACTTCCCAGATAATTGTTCTGGATGTGTTAATTCCTCCGGCAACGTCAACATAAACATCAAGGTTCTTTGATGTGCCGACTGGAATGTTAATAAGAGGGCTTCCTGAAATAGTAACAGAAGAGTTAGTTAAGCTGGCTGCTGTTCCTAAAACAGTGGCTCCATATTTAACTTTCACGTTGGAAATATCGCTATTTCCGGCTGTTCCGACTTGGGTCAATTTAAGAGATCTGACGTCAAATCCTTCAATAGCAGATGTCAATTGTAATGTTGCTACATGCTGTTCAACGCTTCCGGCGATTGGGTTGGAAGCTGAAGGAGTAGCTAATATGTCAGCAGTTAATGTGCCGACTGCCTGTGTGGCAACTGATTTGTAGCTTCCGTTAACAGGGAAATTACCGCCGAGAGTTATTCCTCCGGCAACGATGTCAGAAGCGCTAGCAACTCCTAATGTGATGGAGTTAGCTACAGAGGCTGAAGAGGATAGGCTTGCCTTTACAGTTATCTGTTTTACGCTATTGGCCTGAATCATCAAGCTCAAATTGCTGAACACGGCTTTGTGAGTTGTTGTGCTCAAAGCCTGTGTTGAACCGATTTGAGTTGTGCCGTCGTATAACTTTACGTTAGTTAAGTCGCCGTCAGCAGAGACACCTGTTCTTGTTATAGAAATAGAAGTGATAGCGTAAGCGTCATTGCCGGCTGCCAAATTCAAGACAGTAAATACCTGATCTTGAGATCCTTTAGCAACTATTGTAGCTGCAGGAGAGCTGGCGGCTAAACTTACTGTGTTGGCTGTTGAAACAGCGCCTGTGCTGTCACATTTTACACCAGTTGTTGTGCTGTATCCGGCTGTTGAAGTACATCCTGCCGGTAAAACGACAACTGCTACGCCTATGTCGCATTTAACTCCGGTAGTTGAGCTATATCCGGCTGTTGAAGAACAACCTGCTGGTAAAGCTCCTGTACCTGTACCGGTTCCTGTACCTGTGGCTAACATAGTGTTCAATTTAGCTCTTGTTGCAGAACCGACAAAACCTGTTCCTGATGTTAATCCGAAAACGGATAAAATTTCTGAAGCGTATTTGTTTTGGAATTTGATAACAGCCGCCTTAGTCGCTGGACCAAAATAGCTGGTTTCATTTCCAGTTGAGCCGACGCCTGTGGTGGCTACCTGTGTTGTCGGGTCAGAGTTCAAAACAATCTGCAAACATTTTACAGCATCGCCTTTGCTTCCAACTCTTAAATTCGCTGTGAACGAAGTAATCGCGCAACCCTGAACTGTTCCTGTGGTTGTAGCGGTTGTTGTTTGAGCTAATAATCTTTGAGCTTGAGCCAATTGCTCTGTCAAAGCTGTAATCATAGCTTCCAATTCAGCTTGCGTTGCCGCAGCTACTGGAGATACCACTAAACCAAGAACAAAGGTCACGGCAACTACCGTGGATAAAATCTTTTTCTTGATAGACATATTTTATTCTAATTTTTAATTTTAAATTTTTAATTTTAAATTTCCATCGCGCCGACCATGAGCTCGCGGCTTTAGCTATTAACCACGAACTGGCGATTTTCCAAATATTAACACAATTTAGTTGCCGTCTTTCGGCAAACTAATCAAGGCTGATAAATAATCTCCGCTTTCATAATAATCAATGGCTGACTTCAACGCTGAACTGCTTTCTTCTGACAATGTACAAGTTTTCAAATATTTAATTTCTGATTCTACGATTGTTTTATATTGCGCTTCCAATCCGCTATTTTCTTCTTTCGGTTCTATGCCCAATGAAGCATAAGCCTCTGTTTGCTTGGCATCTATCTCTTTCAAAACAGGAGCGAATTTCTTCGCTAATTTCACGGCCTCCTTTTTACCTTTTCCTTGAATAGAATTCAAGATGTCTTTCTTCACTTCAGCCTTTGTCGTCTTTACTTCTTCAATTCCGACAGCCAAACTTCTGGTTTTATTTTGGTCTGTAATTTTGTTTAAATCGTTTAATCTATCATCAACCAACTTCAGCTGGAAATTCGTTTTCTCGTCGCCTGAAGCAAGCATAGATGCTTGAAATTTTTCCTTCATTTTCTTAACTGCATAAAGACTGTCTCCGGGTAAAGAATTGTCTGAAACCAGAACAGTTGAAACAGCGATCAAAACAAGGACAAGACTGGCGCTTAAAACTCTTCTAAAAGAGAACAATTCCAGAAAAGAAAACTTCGGCTTTTCATACCCGCCTGCATTGCCATGCAAAGCATTGCGGGCAGGTAAAAATCCGGCTCTGGTATTCAAAACCCATTCCGTAGAAGGCCTGATTCCCTTCAACTCCTTGAGCTTATTAATGATTTCTTTTTCCGTGAGATTTGCCATATATAAATTATGACTCATTTACGCCTATTTTGTTACAATTTCAAAATCTCAAAATTTCAGAATTTCAAAATTTAAGCTTCTTTGTGCCTGTTATTAAGCGCTTCTTTCAATGAGTTCATCGCCCTATGGAGCATTACCCTTGTGGCCGACTCTGACTTATCAACCAGCTTAGCTATCTCCGGAATAGAAAGCTCTTCCAAATGCCTCCAAACAATGATACTTTGTTCATCCTCCTTCAACCTGACTAAGCCGGCCTTGAGCAGGGAAAGGTCAGAATTTACCATTGACTTTTCCTCTAAATTTTTAGGGTCAACAATGGGGGACAGGTCAGCTGAAACAACAGCTGTTCTGCCCTTGGCTTTGTAATAATCAGCTATTAAGTTTCTAGCAATCTGATATAAAAACGCCTGCTGATTTTCAATCTTAGTCCCCTTCTTCAGGGCGTTAAAAAACTTCAAGAATGTCTCCGAAGACAAGTCCTCGGCGACCTCCTTGATCCCTGTTTTTAAAAAGACAAAACGGTATATCTTGTTGATATAATCATCGTATGTCCTACCGAAAATTTCCTTTATTTCCTTATAATTTTCCCTATTAAATAAGTTCATTTAAGCTTATGTCCTACCCTTAATTGTATAGCGTCCTACCCTTAAAATACATGTCCTACCCCATTAAGCCTCCCTGATTTTGTAAAAAGTGGCATTCTTCTCCCCTATCCTGTCCAGCACTTTCTTCTCAACCAGTTGCTCAAAATCCCGGCGAATCGTCCTCTTGCTGACATCAGGGAACAGCCTCTTAATTTCGCAAACTTGAGCCTTTCCTTTCTCCCTCAACAGCCCCATAATCTTGCCCTGTCTCATTCTTTGCGGAGAACAGAAATTGTCGTTTTCGGGAATGGATTTTTCAGAAACTAATTGAGGAGAAAAAATGTTGCCGATTCCGAAGAGCTTTTCCCTAAATCCCTCGGCTAACATCTCGCTCGGCTTCCCTCCCGGTTTCCCTCCCGGCTTCTCTCCCTGTGGACAACTCTGCAGGGAAGCCACCCCCGACACTTCCGCTTCTCCGGCCAACTCATTTCTCAAATTGGAATACTCGCTTTGAATAGTTAAAATATCAAAAGGGCTCAGCCAGTTCTGGCTTTTGGCGATTTCAAAAAAACTTTCCAGAATCTTTATTTTTTCCAGCGCTTCTTGGCATTCTTTATTTATGTCGCCATTGACATCTCTTTCAATTATTAAAATCAAGTTTGCCAATATCTCGCTTCCTAATTCCCTCATCTTATTTCGCAGGGGGTCTTTCTTTGGAAAAAGCAAAGTTATCCGGTAAAGATTGGAGGTAAGTTGAATGACAAAATCTTTATCCATGTAACTATTTTAAATATATGTCTAAAAATTATAACAAAATAAAAACCCTTCGTCAAAAATCAACAAAGGGGGTGTACATAATCACGAAACCAAGGGGGCATGAGAATCGATGATCATCGTTTCCTTATAATCCGTCAGAACCCTATTTCCGTACACATAATTAAGAAGATCATTTTTTATTGACGCAACGGCTTCTTTTTTAGCCGAAACAATCAACGAAAAATTCCCAACTCCATTTCGGAACATAACCCATGGTATCCCTTTTAAAACTGTTGCTATTTCTTTGGATAACTTTTCTATATCGCCATCAAGAACTCCGCATATTTCAGCCGTGAATTCTTCCTCGTTGTTTTTGTTTTTTTCTATTTTTCTGTCCATTTTGATTATTTTTATTTTTTTATTTTTATATTTTTATATTTTGATTTCCTGCCATTTCTTTCTGTACGCTTCTGCGTTTCAGATTCCTATCCTATCCAGCTCTTCCGGATATTCATTGCGGCAAGAATTTAAACCCTCATTATCCATAAGAATTCAAATTCTTGCCCCAATCTTTTTAATGTCCTATATTACTATCCTATGTCTGTTTTAAGATATCATACTTTAATGTTCTTGCCAAATCCCCCATCCCTGTGGATAACTCTGCAGGGAAGCCACCCCGGTAAATTAGACATCGTCCCGTAGATTTACCTTTGAATCCGAACACTGTATGATAAAAAGAAAAATATGAAAAATTTTACACATATAACAGATAATGAGC
>PEWS01000009.1 GCA_002779355.1 Candidatus Nealsonbacteria bacterium CG07_land_8_20_14_0_80_39_13
TTTTTGTACGGCCGGTGTTCTAAGGAAGAGGTGAAGAGATATCTTAAGAATTGCGGTATTAACATCAGCAAGCTTGATCCTTCAGTTGCCATTATTTCTCCTGCCGGTAATGAAAAATTAGAGATAGGAAAACCGGTCAATATAGAATTTAATTACAGTGGTGAGGGCGATGAAGTCAAAATAAGCCTTTTTAAAGGCAATAAATTTTACGGAGAGATAGATAGTTTCCCTATGGATCGTAGAAGCTCGGCTTTGATGATAATTTATGATTGGGAAGTCGGCTCTGGTTTTCCCGGCGGTGTCAATACTGGAGACAACTATAGTATCGGCGTAAGTTTATTCACTAAAGAGGAGGTCTTGCTTTACCACACAAGAAGTGAGTATTTCAGCATTGTTTATCCATCCGCAGAGGGAACAGAATTGCCTGCGTGCGACAGGCTTAAGGCAATTCCTGGTCCGGCAAGTTATATCAACTCTTGTCAGACAAGAGGATATAAGGGAGCTTGCTTTAAGGGAGATGTGTTCAATCGGTGCGTGCATCTTGAATCTTGCGAGCAAGGAGAACGTCGGTGCGAGATTTACATATAGTTATATAAACGAAAGAAAATTATTTTCTTCCCTTTTTTATTTAAATTTTAGCTAAAAGCAAAAACCGCTTTTGTGGCTCCAAAATTAACTCAAAATTTGCTGTGGAACGCAATAAATTTTCAAAGAAAATTTAAGTCGCGTAAACCGCGTTGTCGCGGTAACGCGACTTTCGTAGCGTTCCAACAGCGTTTAAATTTTTCTGAAAGAAAAATTTATTACGCTGTGCCCCCAGAAGGAATTGAACCCTCGTCAGTGGCTTAAAAGGCCATTGCTTTACCACTAAGCTATGGGGGCGAAATATACTGATAGTGTTTATCGTATCAAATTTTCCGATAAAATCAAATTCAAGTTTTTTGTTTTTTGATCAGATTTTTCTAAATTCTTTGCCGATGGTTGTTTCTAAAATTTCCAAAGTAGCTTTGACCGACGGGTTGCTTGTATTTTTCAGAATTAATCTATTTCCGTATATGTTTAATAATGGAGTTAAAAATTCATCGCCCCATGAGGGAGAAAAGGTTAACACGCCATCAAAATTTAACTCTATTATTTCGTCCTCTTTTGCGCCTTTCGAAAGCGGACGAAACGCCAAAAACGCCTCTTTTCCTGTTTGTCGGGAAATAAGCGTAGTCCCAAATTTTTTTAATTCCGTAATCATAATTTTTAGTATTATTTTTTAATATGATATTAATGCTAAGCATCCCCTGATGTTTTCTTTTACGTTTTCCATATTTAAATTTGAGCTGTTGCCGTTTAATGCCAATCTTGCGTCTCCTGTCCGGAAAAACAGGTTAATTGGATTTTCCGAGATAATTTTTTTAACATATTTCAACCCATTGCCTCTGGCTTCAGGCTCTCTTCCTGAAATGACTTCAGTAAATGCAGTTTCCAAAGCTTCTTTATGGTTTTTCAGATTTGGCCTTACTCTTTTTAATGTTTCTAAAATTCCCACGCCTCTGTCAACCAATACAATTTGTTTTTTATTCAAGTCGTATCCGAAAAAAATTCCGGGAATATCCGGCCATTGGCCCAAATTGTGATCATACGAATTATTGCCTATTTCACCGGCTGCCGACACGAGTAAGGAAAACAAATCCCTGCTGTCTTTATTTTGCATCATCAGTTCCCCCATTTTTGTTATGCGGGCAAGAAAAATTGCGCTATTCTAGCAATAATAAACCGCCAAAGGTTCAAATCCTTTTTTGTCAGCTGACCATTTTTTTGCCAACCTGAATCCGTCTAAAGTTTTTGAAAATTCTTCAACTTCATTGAGGTTGTACCAGCGATGGCTTCCCGTTTCTCTGTTCCGGCGAAAAGACGGAAAACGGCTGTTTTTATCCCATCGCCTCAAAGTGTCCACAGAGCAAGCAAGCAGTTCAGCTGTTTGTCCTATTGATAGTATTTTTTTCATAAGCGACAAATCTATGTAAATTTTACAAATATTAAGGCAAAACCTCCCGTAAACCTATGTAAATCTTAGCGTAAACAAATCTATCCCGTCAACAGGCCTTCGCTCCCAAATTTCTATTCTATTTTGGGCGACAGCCCTATCTATCGGAGAGTTTTTTTCTCCCAAAAGCTTCCTAAACCATGTCAAATTTTGGCGTAAATAAAAACATCTCCCGAATGGAGATGTCCCTTAAAAAATTTATAGTCCTGCTTCTTTCAGTTTTTTCAATAACTCTTCCTGCTCTTTGGTTAATTTTTGAGGAGTATTAATTGTCAGCTGGATAAAAAGATTTCCGCTCCCGCTTCCTGAAAAATGCGGAATGCCTTCATTGGAGATTTTTAAAATTTTTCCCGATTTAGTTCCGGAAGGAACCTTAACTGTCATTTTCTTTCCATCAAGGGCGATGATTTTTATTTCGCCTCCTAAAGCCGCTTGAGAAAAAGAAATTAAAACATCAGCGATCAGATCATCTCCTTTTCTTTGGAAAACAGGATGAGGCTTGACCATAATTCTTATGTACAAGCTACCCGGCCTCCCCCCTCGCCTTCCGGCATCGCCTTTCCCTTCAACCTTGAGCATTTGATTGGCATTGACTCCAGCCGGCATAAAAAAGACGACAGTTTCTTTTTCCTTTATTCTCCCCTCCCCTCGGCAGACATTGCAGGGTTTCTCCGGCTTATTTCCTTCGCCCTTGCATTCAGGACAGACAACCCGTTGAGTGAAAGAACCCAAAAAAGTTTTCCTTATCTGTTGGACGTGGCCGGTTCCTCGGCAGGAAAAACATTCCTTGATCGGCGTGCCCGGTTCAGCTCCCTTCCCTTGACAGCGGGAACAGGAAACCATTTTTTCTAAAACTATTTCCTTCTCCTTTCCCCGCATCGCTTCTTCCATTGAAATCTCCATTTCGATTTTTATATCTTTTCCGTTTCTTGAGTCTTTCTTTCCTCCTCCCTCTCCTCTTTGTCCGCCAAAACCGAACATCTCCTCCATGATGTCGCTTAAATCTCCGATGCCTCCGAAATCGCCCATCTCTTCAAAATCAAAATCTCTTTCACTTCCCCCGCCTCCCGGCCTTCCCCATGCCCATTGAAAATCAAAACCAGGTTCAGCGTTAAATCCGCCACTATTTCCCGACGCCACTCCCTCAAAAGTTCTTCCAAATCTGTCGTATTGCTGTTTCTTCTGTTCGTCAGAGAGAATTTGGTAGGCTTCGTTTATCTCCTTGAATTTAGCTTCATTGCCGCCTTTTTTATCAGGATGATATTCATGAGCTAATTTTCTGTAAGCCTTTTTTATGTCTTCTTTTGAGGCGTCTTTTTTTATTCCTAATACTTGGTAATAATCTTTTGCCATTGTTAATTTTTAAATTTTATTCTTTTTTAGTTTCTGCTTCTTCAGGGCCATCTTCTTTCTTGTCTTCAGGTTTCTGGTCTGACGGCTGTTGTCCGGGAGCTTGAGTGTTCTTGTAAAGCTCGGCTCCGATTTTTTGAATCGTTTGAGACAGGTCGGCTATTTTTGTTTTGATACTTTCCAAATCATCGCCGTCTTTTATTTTTTTCAATTCCTCCATCTTTCCCTCAACCTCTTTCTTTGCTTCAGCAGGAACTTTGTCTCCGGCGTCTTTTAACGTTTTTTCAACTGAATAAATCAATGAATCAGCCTCATTTCTGGCTTGAATCAGGTCCCTCTTTTTTTGGTCGTCAGCGACATTCATTTCAGCTTCCTTTTTCATCCTTTCTATTTCCTCTTTTGACAATCCGGTTGACCCTTCAATCCTGATGGATTGTTTTTTGTTTGTCGCTTTATCATGGGCCGAAACGTTCAGAATTCCATTGGCGTCAATGTCAAAAGTAACTTCAATTTGAGGAATGCCTCTTGGCGCGACCGGAATTCCATCCAGTATAAATCTTCCTAATGTTTTACTGTCGGAAGCCATAGGCCTTTCTCCCTGAAGAATATGAATTTCAACAGAAGATTGGCTGTCGGTGGCAGTGGAGAAAACTTGAGTTTTGGCTGTCGGGACAGTCGTATTTTTGGGAATTAAAATAGTATTAACCCCTCCCAAGGTTTCTATTCCCAAAGAAAGAGGATTAACGTCCAGAAGTAAAATATCTTTTACATCTCCCTGAAGGATTCCTCCTTGTATTGTCGCTCCCAATGCCACCACTTCGTCCGGGTTGATGCTTTTATTCGGTTCTTTGTTGAAAAATTTCTTGACTGCTTCTTGGATGGCCGGCATTCTTGTCTGCCCTCCGACCAGAACAATTTCTTCAATATCCTCCGGTTTAAAGTTTCCTTCTTTCAGTGTTTGTTTCACCTTTTCAATTGACCTGTCTATGTATTCTTTAACCAATTCCTCAAGCTTTGAACGGCTGAATTTATAATTTAGATGCTTAGGCCCATTGGCGTCAGAGGTGACGAAAGGAATATTTATCTCTGTTTCCAGCGTCGTGGAGAGTTCAACCTTGGCTTTTTCGCTGGTTTCTTTTAATCGTTGGAGAGCCAGTTGGTCTTTGGATAAGTCAATTCCTTGGTCTTTTTTGAATTCAGAAACCAGCCAATCCATAATTTTTTGGTCAATGTCGTCTCCGCCCAAATGAGTGTCTCCCCCGGTCGCTTTTACTTCAAATGTGCCTTCTCCGATATCCAGAATTGAAACATCAAAAGTCCCTCCTCCGAAATCATAAATAAGAACTTGTTCATTTTTCTTTTTGTTTAAACCATAGGCCAAGGCAGCTGCAGTCGGTTCATTAATAACTCTTCGCACCTTAAAACCGGCGATTTCCCCGGCCACCATAGTTGCCTTTCTTTGAGAATCGTCAAAGTAAGCCGGACAAGTGATAATCGCTTCCTCTATTTTTTCCCCCAATCTTTCTTCAGCGTCTATTTTCAATTTCTGTAAAACCATGGCTGATATTTCCGCCGGCTTGTACCATTTTTCCCCGATTTTTATATCAACTCCCCCATCGCTTGATTCTTTGATTTCATAAGCCAGAAGTTTTTTATCTCTTTGGACTTCAGTGTCGGTAAATCTTCTGCCTATCAGCCTTTTCACAGAATAAATTGTATTTTTTGAGTTTGTTATTTGCTGTCTTTTAGCCACAACGCCGATCAGTCTTTCTCCTGTTTTTGAAATAGCCACAACCGAAGGCGTCGTTCTCGCTCCTTCTTTATTGTCAATTATTTTTGCTTCCCCGCCCTCCATTACGGCCATAGCGGAGAAAGTTGTTCCTAAATCAATACCTAAAATTTTTGCCATATGTTTTTTAATTTATTTTTTTATTTGACCTATTTTTAAATTCTACTTAGCAATCTTTACTTTAGCGGCTCGGATAAGTTTGCCGTTCAGTTTATATCCTTTTGTTATCTCTTCTAAGATTATCCCTGATTCTTTGTCTTTGTTTTCAATCTCCTCTGCCACATCATGGAAATTAGGATTAAATTTTTCTCCTAAACAGTTCATTTCCTCCACTCCGGCATTTTTCAAAACATCTAAGAGCTGGTTTTTAATAAGGGCAAATCCCTTCAGTGTCTCTTTCAGCTTGTTGTCGCTGATTTCTATTTCATTCAAGTGTTTTTCAGCGGCGTAGAAATTATCCAGAACCGGCAGAATCTCAAAGAGCAGGGCCTCATTAGCGAACTTGAATATCTCTCCGATTCTTTCCGCTTCCTCTTTTTTATAGTTGATGAAATCCGCTCGCGCTCTCTGCCAGCCGTTAAGGTATTCTTCTCTTTCATTATAGCACTTCTCCAACTTATTACCCTCCGTAGCTTCAGCGCAGGAAGGCTTTCCCTCTTCTTCTTTTTTGTCTTCCGTATCCATAATTTTTATGTTTGATTAAGTTAATTTTATGATTATTTGTCCATATTTTATCAAATCAGAGTTCAATGTCAATTTTTTTTCGCTGAAATAAAAAAAATTTGAATT
>PEWS01000010.1 GCA_002779355.1 Candidatus Nealsonbacteria bacterium CG07_land_8_20_14_0_80_39_13
ATAGCTGGCTTATCATGGAAATGAAGAAAGAGATGTTGACATGCCCCTAACCATTGTATATACTTTAGGTATACTAAACATAAAGACAATAAAATTATGAAAACCGTTATTAATGTTAAAACCGATAAAGACGTAAAAGAGAACGCGCAAAGAATCGCCACCACTCTCGGTTTTTCTTTGAGCGCGATCATCAATGCCAACTTAAAACAATTTATCAGAAATAAAGAGGTTTATTTTGACCTTGCTCCCCGCATGTCTCCTGAATTGGAAAAACTTCTCGGAATAATAGAGAGCGATATTGATAAAAATAAGAATATTTCCCGCGCCTTTACCTCCGAAAACGAAATTAAAAAACATCTTTCCTCTCTTTGAAAATATGAAAATTCGCTTTCATAAAAATTTTGAAAAACAATATAAAAAATTAAAAAAGGAACAAAAGGAAAAGGCCCAAAACCGACTTTCTTTATTCCTGATAGATTCTTTTAATCCGACTCTTGGCAACTACCCATTAAAGGGAAAATATATCGGCTACAGAAGCATTGATATAACTGACGATTTAAGAGCTATCTACAAATTCATCAATAAGCAAGAATGTATTTTTGTCGCCATAGATACGCACAGCAAATTGTACTCTTAATTCATATTTTCCCTGTTTTTTTATTTCTTTTTTTGCTAAGATATACTTAACATATGCTAATTTTATCAGGCATCCAGCCATCGGGAAAACTTCATATCGGAAATTATCTGTCAGCCATAAGGCAATGGCTTGAACTCCAAAAAACAGAGGAGTGCGTTTTTTTTATCGCAGACTTGCATGCCCTCACTGTTCCATACGACCCGAAAACGCTTCAAGAAAAAATCTTGAACATAGTCGCTGAATACCTCGCCTGCGGGCTTGACCCGGAAAAATCCATCATCCTCGTCCAATCTAGCGTTAAAGAACACAGTGAACTATGCTGGCTTTTAAATACCATCACACCGATCGGAGAGCTGGAAAGAATGACCCAGTATAAAGATAAGGCAAAGAAATTTAAAGCCAACATCAATGCCGGCCTGCTGGATTACCCTGTTCTGATGGCAGCTGATATCCTGCTTTATCAGACCGATCTTGTCCCTATCGGAAAAGACCAAGTTCAGCATGTTGAGCTTGCCAGAACCATTGCCAGAAAATTTAACTCCCGCTTCGGAGAAACATTCAAAGAACCGAAACCATCTCTCCCAAAAATAGGAGAAAAAATAATGGCTCTGGACGCGCCAAAAAAGAAAATGTCCAAATCCTCTCCCGAAGGATGTCTTTTCCTTTTTGACGAGCCGGAAGCGATAACCAAAAAAATAATGTCAGCCACGACTGACACCGGAAAAATCATAAAATACTCCCCTTCTTCCAAGCCGGGAATATCAAACCTTCTGGCGATTTTTTCTCTTTTCAGCAACCAGCCAATTGAAGAACTGGAAAAAAAATTCAAAGGAGAAGGATATGCTAAATTCAAAAAAGAACTGGCTGCTCTTCTGGTGGAAAAATTGGAACCAATCCGCAAGAAAAAGAAGGAATTTCTTTCCAGAGAAGTCTATTTGAAGGATATATTGGGAAAAGGAGCTCAAAGAGCCGGAACAATCGCCCAGTCAACAATGGCCGATGTCAAAGCGAAAATGGGCTTGATTTAAATAGGCTTTTAAGCTATTATGATTTTATGAAAACTTACGAATTAACTTATTTAATATCTCCGAGCCTTCTGGCCGAAGAAATAATCACTTTGCAAAACAGGATATCCCTTAATATCCAAGAAAAGGGCGGAGTTTTAATTAACTCTTTTCCTATCATAAAAAAACAGCTAGCCTCGCCCATCAGAAAAAAAAGCTCCGCCTTTATGGCCACTATTGTCTTCCAGGTAGCCCCTGAAGAAATAACAAAAATAGGTAATGGCGTTAAAGCTGAAGAGAATGTCCTTCGCCACCTCCTTCTGAATAAAATACCGCCCAAGAAAGTCAAACTAAAGAGAAAACCGTTAACAGGCTTCAAACCGACGGAAGACAAAGAGGAATCTGTTGAAAAACCGCTTGAGAGAACCAAAGAAAAACAAAAACTGGAATTAAGCGATATTGATGAAAAATTAGACGAGATACTTAAATAAAAAAATAAAAAATGAATCTGAATAAAGTTTTGCTTATCGGCAGACTGACCAGAGACCCGGAAAATAAATCGTTGCCCAGCGGACAGCAAGTCACATCTTTCGGTATGGCTACTGACAGGTATTACACTTCAAAACAGGGAGAAAAACAGCAAAAAACAGAATTCCATAATATCGTCTGTTTTGGAAGGCTGGCGGAAATATCTTCTCAATACATGAATAAAGGCTCTTTGGTTTTCATTGAAGGAAGGCTTCAGACCAGAAACTGGAACGACGCTTCCGGAAATAAAAAATACAGAACAGAAATAATCGCTGAAAGACTGCAATTGGGACCAAGAAGCGCCGGCTCTGCCGGAAGCCCTGCTGGAGGAATAAAAACAGAACCGAATATCCAGCGTCCCGCAAGCGAATCTAAGCATTTCAACGAAGTAAGAGCGGATGAGGACATTCCCATTATTGAAGAAAACGAAGAAATAGACGTCAAAGACATACCCTTTTAAGCAAAGCTTAAAAGGAAATTCCAAATAACAAATTACAAATTCTAAATAAAATTATTGTATGGCTTGCTACTTTTGCCAAAAAAACATCAAAGAAATAGACTTTAAGAATACAGACGCCCTCCAGAAATTTATCTCCGGAATGGCTAAAATAAAACCCGGAAAAAAAACAGGAACTTGTTCCAGTCATCAAAGAAAAATTTCTGAAGCGATAAAAAGAGCCCGATATTTAGGACTCTTCGCTTAAGTCGCCCGGTTCTACTAAGGGAATAACTGCCTTAGCTATTTCTCCTTCTATTTTCTCCAGAAGTTCCCTGTTTTCTTTTAGGAAATTTTTACTTGCCTCGGTCCCCTGCCCTAATTTAAGCTCTCCATATCGAAGCCAACTTCCGGCTTTTTTTATTACGCCTGATTTAATTCCCGCCTCTATAACCCCTGATGTTCTGGATATCCCTTCATCATAATAAATGTCGTATTCGGCTATCTTAAAAGGAGCGGCCACTTTATTCTTCACTATTTTCGCTTTAATGCGGTTGCCGACAATTTCCTCTCTATGTTTTATCTGGGCGATTCTCTTTAGTTCAATTCTGACGGAAGCGTAAAATTTCAAAGCCAATCCTCCGGGCGTTGTTTCCGGGTTGCCCCACATCACCCCTATTTTCATACGAGTCTGATTAAGAAAAACAATGATTGTTTTTGCCTCGGAAACAATTCCCGAAAGCTTCCTCAAGGCTTGGCTCATCAGCCTGGCTTGAAGCCCGATCTGGAATTCCCCCACTTCTCCGTCTATTTCAGCTCTGGGAACTAAAGCAGCCACGGAATCAACCACAATAACATCCACTTGTCCGGATTTAACCAAGGTTTCAACAATCTGCAAAGCCTGTTCCCCTGAATCCGGCTGGGAAATAAGCAAGTCATCAACATTAACCCCTATTTTTCTGGCGTATTCAGGGTCCATAGCGTGTTCAGCGTCAATAAAGGCTCCTACTCCCCCTTTCTTCTGGGCTTCAGCTAAGATATGCAAAGAAAGAGTTGTCTTCCCCGTTGATTCGCCTCCGTAAATTTCAATTATTCTTCCTCTGGGAACTCCGCCGACGCCTAAAGCTGCGTTCAAGACAACCGAGCCTGTCGGAATAACATCAATATCAACCGCCCGCGTTTCTCTCAATTTCATTATCGCTCCCTCGCCAAAACGTTGTTTGATTTCATCAACAGCCTCTTGAAGATCTTTTGCCATTTCCTTTCCTCCTATTTTATCGTCCAGAGGACGATCAGCCTCTGACTGATTTTGATTAATTTTTTTCGTCATAAATTTAGTATACCATAAAAATTCATTTGGCGTCAGCCAAATGCCTTCCTGCTCCTTCGGCGTAATGCTGTTGAATTTCCACGGCTGTAAGCGCCCGAGAATAAATGCGGGCTTCGTCTATGGAACCGCTGAAGGCATTTCCGATTGTAACATTATTTATATTGGCGACTATCTTTCCTCCGAGGGTTGTTGTATTCTTTAAATTGCCATCAACGAATAATTGTTGTTTTGTGCCATTGAATGTCATTACAACGTGATGCCAGTCGGTTGGATTAGAAATTGAAGCTGTTATCTCATTACCGCTGATATATCCATAAAGAATTGACGTATCTAAACTCAATCGTAAAGAATAAGCGTCGCTTCCTTTGTTTAATATTTCTGGTTTTTGAGTACATGGAACATAAGAGATATTTGCCGTCCGCACCGCCCGCACGTAGCGGTTGCCGCCCTTACTGCTGACGTTCACGTAGCCATTGAAGAAGTATATGTTGACGGCGTTGATCGGGCCAGTATCGGTAGCCGACCAATAGGTGGAGGCTCTATACGTGCCTATACTGGCTCTGTTGGTGTATATAGTAGATAACTCGTCCATCGTCGGCATTCGCCAATCGTCTTTATCTAACCAAGTCAGTCCATCAGCCCAACTTATGGCGCCACCCCAGGAGTTCACCCCATCATTGTTAGTCCCAGCCGTGTTTGTATTACGCGCTACGTACATATCTCCTATTTGCACTACCTCGTTGGTGCCGGAGGGGCCATAGACGTCATACCAGTTTACTGCCTGCCCTCCAGATTGCTGGAATCCCGGTTTAATCCACGCCTCAATAGTAATCGCATCAGTAATATTTAAATTTGCTGAATTTGACACATTCACAAAATCATCCGAGCCGTCAAAACCCAAAGCATAAGTTCTTGTAGGGGAGCCTGTTTGTTGCCACAAAGCTCCGTTGTAAACGCCGTCATTGCCGTAACCGGAACTGTCTTTTAGTTGTCCTGACGCTTCCTCAAAACTCCAAATTCCCACGACGCTGTCGCCGAGAGCGTGCTGGAGGCCGAAACTGAACTTCAAGACGCCGGCGATTCTGGCTTTTTCCCTCTGGTTCGATATGGTAACCAAAACAACGCTGGCCAGCAAACCAATAATAGCGACGACGACCAAGAGCTCTATTAAAGCGAATGCTTCTTTCGCTCTCATATCAGCATTTTAATGATTTAGATTTTCTTCCAACTATCATCTTCCTCGCCCTCTACAACTTTAGCGGAAGAAGGTTTCTCTTCTTCAGGAAAACCGCTCTCTTCATTTTCGTTTTCCTCAACAAAATCAACTGAAGGCTCTTCTTCTGCTGAAGAATTTTCCTGACTGAAGAATACTTGCCTTGGCTTAGCTCCCTCTCCGTGCCCGACTATCCCTTTTTCCTCCAGCATATCTATCAAACGGGCAGCCCGAGCATAACCGACGCTTAATCTCCTCTGAAGCAAAGAAGCTGAAGCCTTTTTTGACTCAATGACAATTCTTTTAGCTTCCTCATAGAGAGGGTCATCATCTTTGAAAGAAACTTCCCCGACATTAACTTTGTTTCTGGAAATAGCCTCTTCCAAGTTATCTTCCAAACTGCTTTCCAAAATATCCTCGTCCAATTCCTCGCTTTCCTTTTGAGCTCTTTCTTTAATGAAATCAACTACCCTTTTCACTTCTTCCTCTGAAATGAAAGCTCCTTGAATTCTTTTCGGCTTAGGCAATTGAGCGGAAAGGAAAAGCATATCTCCTTTTCCCAATAATCGCTCCGCTCCGGACATATCCAGAACTGTCCTGGAATCAACTTGAGAAGCAACCTGAAAGGTAAGACGCGAAGTGACATTAGCCTTAATCAAGCCGGTGATAACCTCCACAGACGGCCTTTGGGTGGCTAAAACAAGATGTATACCCACAGCCCTGGCCATTTGAGCCAGCCTGACGATTGACGACTCCACTTCCCTACCCATAGAAAGCATCAGGTCAGCCAGCTCGTCAATAATAACAACTATGTAAGGCATTTTTTCCTGCTTATTTTTTGTTCTTAAAATATTATAACTTTTAATATCCCTGTTATGCTCTTTTGCCAAAACCTCAAATCTTCTTTCCATTTCCGTAATCAGCCATTTAAGAGCTGAAACTGCTTTCGGAGCTTCCGTGATCGTGGAACATAAAAGATGAGGCAATCCCTGATAAATTGAAAACTCAACTCTCTTCGGGTCAATCAGAATAAGACGCATATCTTCCGGAGAATTGCGATACAAAAGAGAAATAATAAGGCTGTTGAGAAAAATTGTCTTTCCTGTTCCGGTTGCTCCGGCCACCAACATATGAGGCATAGAAGCGATATCGCCGTAAAATGGATTGCCGGAAACATCTTTGCCGAAACAGAAAGACAGGCTTGAACCGGTTTCCTTAAATTTAGGATCTTGAATCAGATATCTTAACCTTACTTCAGTCCTTATCTTATTAGGTATTTCAATTCCAACCAATGATTTCCCCGGCACAGGCGCTTCTATTCTGATAGGATGGCTGGCCAAGGCCAAAGAAAGGTCATTGGAAAGGGTTGTTATTTTGGAAAGTTTTATCCCTTCAGCCGGTTTCAATGTGTATTGAGTAACAGTAGGGCCGATATTTATGCCTGACATTTCCACAGGAATGGAAAAATTTTCTAAAGTTCTTTTGATGATGGCTGAATTCCTGGCTGTGTCTCCGGCAGAAGGAACACCCTTGTCCTGATCAAGCAAC
Source organism: Candidatus Nealsonbacteria bacterium CG07_land_8_20_14_0_80_39_13 (assembly GCA_002779355.1). Taxonomy (NCBI): domain Bacteria; phylum Candidatus Nealsoniibacteriota; species Candidatus Nealsonbacteria bacterium CG07_land_8_20_14_0_80_39_13. Next base: position 6,697 of record PEWS01000010.1, read on the forward strand.
TCCAAAGGAGGCGCCTGATAATCAGAAGACATAAACTCTTGAGACACTTTCTTAATTTTCATTTCCGGAAAATCCTTACGAGTTCCTAAGGGAACAGAAGGGCTTCCTTCTTTATTTACGGAATCAATTTCTTTAACGTCAAAAGACGGCTTGCCTTTAATTTTATTAGCTAAACGTCCGATCAATCCCTCCTCGCTACGCCGTAGCCCCGCCGATGGCGGAACGAAGACAGGCTCCTCCTCCTCTTCCTCTTCATCTTCATATTCCTCAAGAGAACGAATTGGAGCTAAGAAATGCCAAAAAATTAAAACTCCGGCTAAGATAAGTCCTCCGAAAATTATTTCCGTCACTAAGAGTCCAAAAAAATTTATCAAAGGAGAAGCGATGTATCCCAAACATCCGCCTTCTTTTTCTCCTGGCTTGGATATTTCAAGAAAACCGGCCACTCCGATAAGAAGAAAAAGGTTGGCGAAAAAAATTCCGCCAAAAACTTTTTTATAACGGTCGCTTAATAAAATCAAACCGGTCAAAACCAGCAATACGGGAAAGAAAAAAACAGCCTTGCCTATCAGAAAAGTAAAGCTCGCCCTTATTATTGTTCCGGCTACTCCGGATTTTTCAAAGAAACTCAAGGAAACAATTATCGCCAAAATAAAAACAGCTATTGCGGAAATGGATTTTTTGACCTTTTCCGGCAAAGTAAATCTCCCCCCTCCCCCATTCCTCCTATAAGAATCCTGTCTTTCTTTTTTATTATTTTTATTATTTTTATTGTTTTTCTTCTTAGCCATAAGATTAATTAAGGTGTTCAGATTATCTTAATTTTATCATAACATCAGAAAAAACAAAAACCCCGCCGGTGGCGGAGCTCCTGTTCTCGGTAGCTACAGGGGTCAGACCCCTGCAAGATTTACAGGGGTCAGACCCCTGCAAGATACCCCTGCGAGATAACTAATACGGAATACCTCTGAGGAATTATTCTATGTCAAGATTAGGAAATTCTTTAATTCCCTTTTTATATGTCACCCAATTCCTGATAAGCTCTCTACAACCATCGTTTCCACCCATTATTTTCAACAAAAACTCCCTATTAGTAACTGAAGGAAAATTCTTTTCCCCAATATAGTCTTGATGGCTTGACCATTTATAATCACTTTCTAAAAATTTAATAACTTTTTGGGGATTTTTAATTCCTTTTTCTTTCCAACCGGGCTCAATTAAGGATATGGGATTGCAATGAATGTAAGTAAAAACCGCTCTCAATTGATCTTCATTTTCAATATGAGCCGAATAAAATCTGTCCTGAAAAAAATATCCTTTAAATTCTATGCCATATTTACTCTTAAAATAAGCGGCATAACCGGCTCCGACTTTCTGCATAAATTTACTGACTCCTCCTTCCTTTAGTTGCCTTACTAATAAATGAATGTGATTAGGCATAAAGCAAAAAGACAAAATCTCCACAAACAAATCTCTTTCTCCTTCGCGTTTTATCGTCAATCCTTCAGACGCCTCGGGAGCATGTATCGCCGGGGAATTAATTACAGGACTCTGGCCCATGTTGAATCTTTTTATGGCCTCTTTAAACTGATTGCGGGCAATTCTACGCTCCCTAATTGTGATTTGCTCTGTTGTATTAAACTCGTATATTGAAAAAATACCCCGATAATAATCGTCAACATCTATAAAAAGCAACTCATCGCCCGCTCTCCTTAGAACGACGTGATAAAATTCGTTATTTATAAGTTGTCTTAATTTCCGTGGCATAAACCTACAGTGAATTTACAGGGGTTTACAGGGGTCAGACCCCTGCGAGATTTACAGGGGTCAGACCCCTGCGAGATATTTACCCCTGCGAGATATTATTGTTTGAAGCCGGTGCCGGCCGGTATCAATTTGCCGATGATGACGTTTTCTTTTAAGCCGATAAGGTCGTCTGTCTTTCCTTCAGCCGCAGCCCTTATCAATACTCTGGAAGTTTCCTGGAAGGAAGATGCTGAAAGGAATGAATCCGTGGTCAAGGAAACTCTGGAAATCCCCAGCAAAATAGTCTTGGCCGTAGCCGGTTTCTTACCCTCCTCCTTTAAGATTGCGTTTTGGTGAAGGAATTTAGCCTTCTCAATCACTTCTCCGGTGACAAAATAGCTGTCTCCCGAATCCTTGATTTTTACGCGGGAAAACATCTGGCGGACGATTATTTCCGGATGCTTGTCGTGAATTAAAGCGCCTTGAGAAACGTAAATTTTCTGAATTTCATTAACTATATATTTTTGCGTGTCCTCCTGATTATTCAGTTTAAAAAATTCCTTCAAGTCAAAGTTTCCCTCGGATAAAGACTGTCCTTTTTTAACTTCATCGCCTACTTTTACCAAAGCCTTCGCTCTTAAAGGAATCTCGTATTTCATAATCTCGGTTTTTCCGGCCTTCTCTTTCTTGCTTGATTTCTTTGTTTCCTTAACCTCTGAATCATCATCCTCTTCCTTGCTTTCTTCTTGGTTTTTTACCTTAACCTCAATTACTCCTTCAGGGGTTATCTTTTCAATTTTGCCTTCAGACAAACAAATCACTGCCTTGCCTCTGGGAATTCTGGATTCAAAAATTTCCTGCACCCTCGGAAGTCCGGAAGTAATATCTCCGCCTCCGGCAACTCCTCCTGTGTGGAAGGTTCTCATCGTCAACTGGGTTCCCGGCTCTCCGATGGATTGGGCGGCGATAATTCCGACCGCCTCCCCTCTTTCAACTAATTTATTGGAAGCCAAATCCCAGCCATAGCATTGCTGGCAGATTCCATGAACAGACTTACAGCTCAAAGGAGACCTTACTTTAACTTTTTCAATATTAGCTTCTATTATTTTTTGTCCTTTTTTCCAGTCAATTATTTCTCCTTTCTCGCAAATTCCTTTTATGTTTTCAAGACAGACTCTGCCCACTATTTTGAAAATAAAGTTCTGGCCGATTTCATCAGCATTCTTTCTGAAAACTTCTATTCCCTTATCATCTCCGCAATCAGCGTCAAAAGTCACTACTTCATGGGCGACATCAACCAATCTTCTGGTCAAATAACCGGCTGTGGAAGTTCTTAAAGCAGTATCAACTGTTCCCTTTCTAGCTCCATGAGTTGAAATAAAGTATTCCAAAACATCAAATCCTTCTTTAAGAGAACTTTTAATCGGAAGTTCAATAATTTGACCTGACGGATTGATAACCAATCCCTTCATTCCCCCCATCTGGACGGATTGCGACCAGGCTCCTCTGGCTCCGGAATCAACCATGCGGAATATAGGGCCGTCTTGAGGAAGGCTTTTTCTGACCAATTCCTCTATTTTAGTTTTTGTCTTTGTCCAAATTTCAATTACCTTACCGGCTTTTTCTTCTCTGGTCAGAAAACCGCTCTTGAAATGGCCTTCAGTTTGTTCAACCTCCTTTTCAGCCAATTTCATTACCCCTTCTTTTTCAGGAAGAGCGACTAAATCATCCATTCCCCAGGTCGTTCCGGAACGAGTAGCGAATTCATATCCCAAATTCTTCACTTGATCCAAGGTTCTTTCTATGACTTCATAATCGCCTCCGGCAATAACTTCTCCGGCTATTTTTTCCAAGTCTTTATTTTTAATAAGCTTATTTTGGAAAGCATAATCTTCCGGCAATTTTTCATTAAATAAAATTCTTCCGATGCAGGTTTCAATAAACTGGGCTCCTTCTAAACTCTCTCTCTTCTTTTCCGGCAAATCAGTCACCCGACATTTAATTTTCGCTTTCAAATCAACTTCTCCAAATTCATAAGCCATTATAGCCTCGTTAAAAGAACCGAATACTTTTCCTTCTCCCTTCTCGCCTTCTTTTATCTTGGTCATCCAATAACAGCCCAAAACAATATCCTGATTCAAACTGACAACAGGCAATCCTGTGGCCGGTTTCAATAAATTATGGTCAGCGACCATTCTGTCTCTGGCTTCAGCTTGAGCCTTATCAGACAAAGGCAAATGAACAGGCATCTGGTCTCCGTCAAAGTCAGCGTTAAAAGCCTTGCAAACCAAAGGATGTAATCTTATGGCTTTTCCTTCAATCAATAAAGGATAAAAAGCTTGAATTCCCAGCCTGTGGAGAGTCGGGGCTCTATTCAATAAAACGAGTTTGTCTTTGACGATTTCTTCCAAAATTTCCCAAACATCGTCAATCTGTTTTTCAATCAAGCGGGAAGCTCCCCTGACATTATAAGCCAACTCTCTTTCCAAAATTTTATGAATGACAAAAGGTTTGAAGAGTTCCAAAGCCATAGTTTTAGGAAGCCCGACTTGATTCATTTTCAGGTCAGGGCCGACAACGATAACTGACCGGGCTGAATAATCAACTCTTTTCCCCAAAAGATTTCGGCGGAACCTTCCCTGTTTTCCCTTTAAAATATCAGCCAAGGATTTCAAAAGCCTGCGTCCTCCGGTGCTGGCTTGAGTCATAGTCCCCTTTCTCATCCCATTATCAATCAAAGCGTCCACTGCTTCCTGAAGCATTCTTTTTTCGTTTCTGACGATTACTTCCGGCGCATTGATGTCCAGAAGATATTTTAATCTGTTGTTTCTGTTAATGACTCTTCTGTAAAGATCATTCAGATCAGAGGAGGCATAACGTCCTCCATCCAACTGGACCATTGGCCTCAAATCAGGAGGCAAAACAGGCAGGACGGTCAAAAACATCCACTCCGGCCTTACTCCGGACACAAGCATTCCCTGAAAAAGCTTCAGCCTTCTCAAGTTTTTCTTTTTTTCCAAAGTTACAGATGTTTTTACCTCTTCTTTCAGTTTATCAGTTTCTTTTTTGAGGTCTATTTTTTCAAAAATTTTCCTTAAAGTTTCGGCGCCGGTGCCGGCGGAAAAAACCTCCCCGTATTTCATGGATAAATTATGATATTCAATTTCAGAAATAATTCTTAACGGCCTTAACGCCAAAAGCTCTTCTCTGGCCCTATCTCTGGCATCTTTCAAATCTTTTATTCTTTCATCTGTTTCTTCATCTTTATTTTTATCTTTATCTTTATCCGTCTTTGCCGGAGATTTGACATTTGACATTTGGGCTTTGGATTTCATTTTGTATTCTCTTTCAATCTCTTCTAAAATTCCATTTCTGGCTTCTTCATTAACATCAATAACCACATATGAAGCGAAGTAAACAACTTTTTCCAATAACTGCATCGGCAAGTCCAAAACCTGCCCCATCATAGAGGGGATTCCTCTTAAAAACCAGATGTGAGAAAGAGGCGTGGCTAATTTTATATGCCCCATTCTTTCTCTCCTGACTGAAGATTTGGTGACTTCCACTCCGCAACGGTCGCAAACCAGACCCTTGTAGCGGATCCTCTTGTATTTTCCGCAATAGCATTCAAAATCTTTTTCCGGTCCGAAAATTTTCTCGCAAAAAAGCCCGTCCTTTTCAGCTCTTTGGGTGCGGTAATTTATTGTTTCCGGCTTAGTCACTTCTCCATGAGACCATCCTAAAATGTCTTCAGGGGAAGCGATTTTGATTCTTATTGCCTCCAAATCTTCTACTCTCATAGTTTTAAAAATTTTTAAATTGAAAATTTAATGAAAATTGAAAATTGAAAATTATTCATCGCGGTTTCGCCTTTCTCTTTCCTTAACTTCTATGCTCAATCCCAACGACTTTAATTCATTGACCAAAAGATTAAATGAGGCAGGCACTCCGGGATTTTTTATTTTCTCGCCTTTCAATATTGACTCGTAAGTCGTTGCCCTTCCTTGGACGTCATCTGATTTTATAGTCAAAATTTCCTGCAAAGTATGAGCTGCTCCATATCCTTCCAAGGCCCAGACTTCCATTTCTCCAAACCTCTGTCCTCCAAATTGAGCTTTTCCGCCCAATGGTTGCTGTGTTATCAGAGAATACGGTCCGATGCTTCTGGCGTGGAGTTTGTCCTTGACCATATGTATCAGCTTCATCATATATATGTATCCGACAGTAATCTTTTCTCCGAAAGGAAGCCCGGTTCTACCGTCAAATAATTTCGCTTTTCCGTCTTCAGGCAAACCGGCCAACTTCAACTCTTTTTTAATATCAGCTTCGTTGGCTCCGGACATAGACGGAGTAACCGCCCAATAGCCCAGCTTTTCAGCCGCCCAGCCAAGATGCGTTTCCAAAACTTGGCCGAGATTCATTCTGGAAGTAACTCCCAAAGGATTCAAAACTATATCCACCGGCGTTCCGTCTTCCATGAAGGGCATCTCTTCCAAAGGTAAAACCTTAGCCACAATTCCTTTGTTTCCGTGGCGTCCGGCTAATTTATCTCCGGCTTGAATTTTCCTCAATTCAGCAATTTCTATTTCAATTCTCTTGATTATCCCCGGCTCCAGTCTATAGCCTGCGTCTCTGGAAAAAATTTTTATTCCCGTCACTCTGCCCTGCTTGCCATGTTCCATTTTTAAGGAAGTATCTTTAATATCTCTGGCTTTCTCTCCGAAAATAGCCCTTAATAATCTTTCTTCGGCAGTCAAATCAGCTTCTCCTTTAGGAGAAATTTTACCGACCAAAATATCGTTCGGCCCGACTTCAGCTCCGATGCGGACAATCCCCTCTTCGTCTAAATCTTTCAACCTCTCTTCAGAAATATTGGGAATATCGCAAGTGGTTATTTCCGGACCTAATTTTGTTTCTCGGACATCGCAGATGAAATTTTCTTTTTTTATGGAAGTAAAAACATCGTCCCTGACCAATCTGTCGGAAAGGACTATGGCATCTTCAAAATTCTCCCCTCTCCATGGGACAAAAGCAACCAAAATATTGCTACCTAAAGCCAAATGGCCGTTAGATATCGCTCCTCCGTCCGCCAAAACATCTCCCTTTTTAACCTTCCGGCCTTTTTCAACCATAGGCTTCTGATGAAGGCAGGTATATTGGTTTGTTCTGACAAAAGTTCTTAATTCGTAATCTTTAACCTCTCCAGTTTTTGAATTTTTCACTTTAACATGTTCAGCGTCAGCTTCAAGCACTTCTCCTTCTGATTGAGCGACAATCGCCTGACCTGAATCTCTGGCAATTCTTTCTTCAACTCCGGTCATAACATAAGGAACCTCCGGCTTGACCAAAGGCACTGACTGTCTCTGCATATTGGAACCCATCAAAGCTCTGTTGGCGTCGTCGTTCTGTAAAAATGGAATTAAAGAAGTGGCGACGGAAATAAATTGCTCCGGAGAAACATCAATAAAATCAATCTTGCTCTTGTCGGCAATGCCCGGCTCGCTTTTTATTCTTGCTTCAACTTTTTCAGAAATAATTTCTCTTTTCTTATCAACCGGCACAGCTCCGGAAGCAATGACAAATCTTTCCTCTTCGTAAGCGGTCAAGTAATGGACTTCTGTTGTAACCACGCCTTTTTCAACTCTGAAATAAGGAGTCTCCAAAAACCCAAAAGGATTGATGTTGGCAAAACCGGCTAAGTGTCCGACTAATCCGACAGAAGCTCCTTCCGGAGTTTCAATAGGACAAATTCTGCCATAGTGAGAAGGCTGAACGTCTCTGACTTCAAAACCAGCTCTTTCTCTGGTCAGTCCGCCCGGACCAGTAGCTGATAATCTTCTCTTATGCTCCAATTCAGCTAAAGGATTTTCATTATCCATAAATTGGGACATTTGAGAAGAGGCGAAGAATTCTTTGGCAACGGCCATAACCGGCCTGGGATTGATAAGCTGGGAAGGAGATATTAAATCAACATCAAGCGTAGACATTCTGTCTTTGATAATTCTCTCCATTCTTGTTATACCGACTCTTAATCTGTTCCGAAGAAGCTCTCCGAACGTCCTGACTCTTCTGCTTCCCAAGTGGTCTATCTGGTCAGGCTCGGCTAAAGGATTGTTGTTGGAACGGATAACTTCTCTTAAAACAGCGATAACGTCTTCTAATTTTAAAAGCCTATCCTCCACCGTAATTTCCTCTTCCTTTTTCTCCGATTTGGAATTTGATTTGGAATTTGGAATTTGAAATTTGGAATTTAATTCCTGTAATCTCTGCCCCATCCTCCATCTTCCAACTTTAGACAAATCATATCTCTCAAAGTTAAAAAACATATTCCAAATCAATTCCTTAGCTGTTTCCGGAGTAACTAATTCCCCGACCCTCAAGCGATTGTAAATTTCCACCAAGGCTTCTGATTGATTATGGGTCTGATCGCGTTTCAATGTTTCTTCAATATAATCAATATCGCCCTTGTTGACATCCTGAAAATATTCCTTAATTGACAGATTATTTTCAACGCCAAAAGCCCTCAACAAAGCTGTAGCGGCTATTTTTCTTTTTCTGTCTATTTTTAAACTGATGAATCCGTTTTTCTCCGTTTCAAATTCCAGCCAAGCTCCCCTGTTGGGAATTATCTTTGCTCCGAAAAGCCGTCCGCTTCCGTATCTTTCGCCGGTAAAGAAAACGCCCGGAGAACGGATAAGCTGGGCGATAACAACTCTTTCAACTCCATTAATAATAAAAGTTCCCCTCTCGGTCATTTTAGGGAAATCAGCCAGGAAAACTTCCTGCTCTTTTACTTTTTTGGTTTTAATATTGACTAATTTTACTTTAACCCTTAAGGCGGCTTCGTAAGAATCGTTGTTTATCTTCGCCTCCAAGTCGTTTTTATATTTTGATTCCTCAAACTTGTAATCAGTGAACCAAAGTTCAAACTCTTTGCCGGCATAATCTTTGATGGGAGAAATTTCACTGAAAAGTTCTTTCAAATCTTTTTCCCAAAAACAATCCCAGCTTTCTTTAGGAGCTGTGAGCAGGTAAGGGAGAGGGAGAAAGATGTTTGTTTTGCCAAAATTTTTAACCTTAAGACCCAACGATGTTCCTTCTATTGCCATATATTATTAGAAATTTAAAAAATTAAAAATATAAAAAAATTTACAATAAAAAAATTGGCATCACTTTAGTCCGCGAATGCTAAATTTAAGCTTAGCTTTTTTTAAAAACAATGTCAAGAACAACTGCTGAAATTTTGAAATTAAGAAATTACGGAAATTTAACAAAGATTTTTTGCCTTATAAGTGGAGTTAATAAAATTATTGAGCTTAAAAGATAATTTCTCGGCAACAGTTTTAAACTCCTCGTACCTTTTCGATTCAATTTTCTCCCGTTCTTTAAGGAGCTCTATCCAATGACTATCGCATTCGTTAAAAAAACCTCTACTATTATAATAAAATTTTATTTTATCTAAATAGTGGAATCTGCCATACCCTTTGGCAATATTCACCCCCACTGAATCAACGGCTCTAATAAACTGACCCCCAACAATCTTTTTGTCTTGCCAGCTTAAATCTTCGTAAATCTCCCAGCCGACTTTAGATAATTCTCTGGCCAATTTATAAACCTCCAAATCTCTTAACGAAATATATTTATTTTCCATAATTTCTCAATTTCCGCAATTTCAATTAATTTCCGCAATCTCAAAATTTCCGTAATATTTATTTCTTCAATGTTGTCCCCTCCTCTATCGGCAATTCCTTAGGCGCTTCCGCTATAGCCGGCTTGCCTGCTTCCAAATTAGCAATAATGGTTTTTAATTCCTGATTATCAGGATTGAGTTCCGCTATTTTATTAAACTGCTCCAAAGCCAAGCTCTTCTTTCCTTGCTTATCAAAAGTCAATCCCAAAAAGTAGCGGGCGTTGGAATAATTGTTATTCAAAGCAATGGATTTTTCAAAATTCGCTTGAGCTTTGGCGAATTGCTCGTCATTGTAGTAAAGAACTCCCAATTGAAAAGCCAAACCGATGTCATCAGGAGCGACTGCCTGAATCTGAACCATCTTGTCTATGGCTTCCTTAATCTTCCCTTCCTTGACCGAAACTAAGGCCAATTGGAAATGAGCCGGAGCGTAATCGCCTCTTAAAGCAATGGCTTTGTTGAAATTTGTTTTAGCCTCTTCTGTCTTTTCGGAAACCAGATAAACCTTGCCTAATTCAGTAAGAGTAAAAGGATTGTTCGGCTCAAGCTTAAGCGCATCTTCGTAATTCTCGATAGCCCACTCGTCAGCTCCGCCAACTAAACCGATCAAACTGCGATAAACAAAACCCCGGACAATAAAGTTCTCTGCATTCTTAGGCGCTGTTTCTGTGGCTAATTTAGCCGCATTAACAGCAACAGCAGTAAGATTATTTATCTCCTGTTTCTTTTGCTCGTTTCCGGCAATATCCCCTGCCTGAACCTCCTCATTGATTTTATACAAGTAAAGCTGGCTCAAATCTCTCAAATAATTATCCTGTTTTTGAGAGGTAAATTTGACTGCGTTAGAGACCTTAACAATCGCCTTGTCCAAATCCCCTGTCTGATAAGCAACCAGCCCCTGCGAGTAATTTATTTCCGCCAGATATCTTTGAGAAGAAGCGAACAAAAGCCCTAACCCCGCTACCAATAAAAAGACAAAAGCGAAAGAGGCAAAAACAGCTGAAAGAGAACCGGGGACTATTTCTATTTCCTTCATTTTCTTAATTTTGAACCAACCGGTTTCTTTTTCAAGAGAAGAACTGAAGGCAACTGATAAGGCCGAAAGGAACCAGAAAAGGAAAAGTATGGAAACATTAGCTGAATAAATGAATAAGGAAAAAACCAAGGCCGTTAAACTGGAAGCTATTCCTAAATTGAAAATCCATTGTTCCGGCTTAACGATTTCTTTTCCGGTGATAAGTTTTTTAAAGCTAAACCAGACAAAGGAAAGGAGCAGGAGAAGGAAGGAAAGCAAACCTAAGATTCCTCCGTTGCCGATTTTTTCCAAAACACTGGAGGAGCCGGAGAGAAAATTCAACATCCCGTTTCCGTATTGAGAGTAATTATAGCTGAAAGTAGCCGGACCTGTTCCTAAGATAATTGTCTGGATACTTTCCTTCAATGACTCCCAAGCGATGACGAGAGTGGCTCCTTGAGTCGGATAAACCTCATAGCCGAACGTTGGCAGGCTGGGAATTGTTGTTTTAGAAAAGACGAAAAATAAGGCGAAAATCATAAAAAAGAGAGCTAAAACAGTCCAATTGGTCTTAAAAATCTCCCTTCTGGTAATTCCGAAAATCAAGATAACCGAAATGCCAATCAGAAGAGTGAGCCAAGCCAGCCAGGAATTAATAATCAAAAGCAAGAACAAAACAGCGAAAGCCAAAAGCAGGAAAAGCCATTTCAAAATTTTTCCGCAGATAAAGCTAAAGATTAAAACCAAAGGAAGAAGAATGGCCATAAAAATAGCTAAGGCGCTCGGCGCTCCGATGGTGTTGAAAGAGACCGATTTGGCGAAAGCGAAAGGAAGGAAAAATTGGCCGAAAAATTGAAGTCCGGCCAGAACTATTGTCAAAAAGACCGATAAGAATAAGGCAGTAAAAAGACCTGATTTTTTTTCTTCCAATTTATTTTCTTCCGCTTTTGATGCCGGAGAAAAAATGTTGGTTATCAAAAAGTAAAAAATAACAAAACCTAAGAGAGTCAGGAAGCTGGAGGCGATATTGAGAGGCCAACCCCAGAAACTGCCGTATTGCCAAGAGGAAAATCCGGTGGAAATAGCCATAACCAAAACATAAAGCAAAACAGGGACATTGAGAATGGAAAGATTTAATCGTATCTTGCCCTCTGATAATGATTTCAAAAGCCAGCTTACCAAGGAAACCAAAACTAAAACCAAAAGCAGGGCTTGTTTATTAAAGTCCAAGATTGAGTCCAAGAAATTGGCGTTCCATGGCAGGAAAAAAATAGGCAATAGAAATATTAATAAATAGATTGACCACTTGCTTACTTTGTCCAAAAAACCGATAGTGTTCATATGTTTTTGTTAATTTTTAATTTTTTCCCGCATTTTGCGGGATCAGCCTCTGGCTGAAATTTTTAATTTTTAATACTTTCTATTATAGCAAAAATGGAAGAAAAGGAGTATGGGGATAACATTGAAATTACGTAAATTTTGAAATTCCGGAAATTAAACTGATCTCCGGATTAAAGGAGTTGTTTAAATTCCTCATCAGTTAATCCTGCATCCCTAATGATGGCCTTTAGAGTATAAGGATTCAATCTCCTGTGCCGGGGAATGATAATTTTTCTTCTTCCATCAGCCATGCCGATATGCTTGCCTCCAATTTTTGAAATCAAAAAACCAACTTTCTTAAAAGTCCTTATCGCTCGCTCGGAAGAAATATCCGTAAAAATCATAAATTATCCCAATACTACCTCTATTTCTCTAACCATCGTCCCCTTGAGTTCCTCTTTTTCCATTTCTAAATAAGTAAAAATAGCGTCTTTAATATTCTCCAAGACCTCTTTTAAAGTTTCTCCTTGACTATGACAACCCGGCAAAGCCGGAACATGCGCATCGTAGCCATATTTGCTTTTACGAATAGTTATTGAGTACTTCATAATAATATTATAGCAAAAGAAATTATGCCGGTCAAAAATATTGTATGTTGACGTCTGACGTCAACATCAAATCCGTTAATTTCTTAATTTCAGAATCTCAAAATCTCAGAATCTCAGTCCCCTACTTGAAGTGCGCGGAACGGCCTGCGTAATAATTATTAAGGACTTCCCCGGCCGTCAATGCCCGATTGTAAATGCGGACTTCGTCTATGAGGCCGTTGAAATAACCACCACCCACCGTAGCTCTGCCGATAGAAAGAGTTCCTGGTGTTCCTGGTGTTTTTGAGCCACTGTTATCATAATTTCCATTTACGTAGATAGTTAAGATGTTGCTACTATCCATAGTTACAGCAATATAATACCACTGGGATGTATCCGTAAATTCATATATACCATTGACATAGGTCACGCTCCCAGCACCTGCTCTTGTTTCTAATTTGCCATCAGAATCGCAGTCGAATATTTGAACCCAATAATTATTTCCTCCGAAATTAAGGAAATATTGGTTTGAACTTCCTGCTAAATTATTGGGTTTAAACCAAAATTCCTTTGTATTTACTCCACCTATCCCTAAATTCCCGCAATCCA
>PEWS01000011.1:0-15904 GCA_002779355.1 Candidatus Nealsonbacteria bacterium CG07_land_8_20_14_0_80_39_13
CTGATTTTAATTTTATTGATCAAGAAAAGGAAGGTAGAGAGGGAAAGAATAGCAGGACAAGGACAAGGGGGTTTGTCCGGCCTGATAGAAGAAAGCCAAGAGGGCAGACTCCGCGGATAATTTTTTATGAGGTACTCTAAATATATAGAAACGAGTACTTCTATTTTTTTTACTTAAAATTTATAAAACTTATGTTAAGATGTTAATATACTAAAATGTTAATATGCTAAAATGTTAGTATGAAAAAATACTTTATTATCACATATGGTTGCCAAATGAATCATTCTGATAGCGAAAGGATCGCGACTGTTTTGGAAAGAACCGGCTATCTTCAGGCTTCAAAAATAGAAGAGGCTGATTTAATTGTGGTCAACATGTGCTCTATCCGACAATCGGCAGTTGACCGGCTATATGGTAAAATAAATTATTTTTCCAAATTATCCGCCCGCGGAGGAAAGATTATTGCCACCGGCTGTATTTTAAAAAAAGACAAAGAAAAATTAAAGAAAAAGTTTGGTTCAATTTTGGATATCAAGGATTTTAAAAACGGTCTAAATGTCAAACCAAAACAAAAAAGCGCTTTCAGCGCCCTTGTTCCCATTGCCAGCGGATGCAATAATTTCTGCTCTTATTGCGCCGTTCCCTACACGCGTGGACGGGAGAAATCAAGAGACTATAAAGAAATAATAAAAGAAATTAAAAACGCTGTTGCCGGTGGGGCAAAAGAAATATGGCTATTGGGACAAAACGTGAATTCTTACAAATCTAAAAACATTAATTTTGCCAAGCTATTGAGAATGGTTAATAAAATTCCCGGAAATTTTTGGATCAGATTTACTTCCCCTCATCCCAAGGATTTCTCCGATGAAATAATTAAGGCTATGGCTGAATGTGAAAAAATGACCGAATACCTCAATTTTCCTGTCCAATCCGGAGATGATAAAATATTAAAAAAAATGAATCGGCCGTATACCGTTAAGCAATATAAAGATTTGGTCAAAAAAATCAGAGAAAAAATACCTGACATCGCCCTATCCACTGACGTCATCGTTGGATTTCCCGGAGAAACAAAAAAGCAATTCAATAATACAGCCAAGCTTTTCAAGGAAGTCTGTTTTGATATGGCTTACATATCCCAGTATTCGCCACGGCCGGGAACACCTGCCGCCAAACTTAAAAATGACATTTCTCTTGAAGAAAAAGGCAGAAGAGACAGGGTTCTGACTGAAATTCTCAAAAAAACTGCTTTTGAAAATAATAAAAAATATGAAGGCAGGGAGGTTGAGGTTTTGGTTGAGAAAGAGAAAGACGGATTTCTGTTCGGGAAAACCCGCGCCTATAAAACAGTTAAGCTACAATGGAAACCCGCCTACGCCCATACGGGCTTCGGCGAGGCAAGGAAAAAAATTGGAGAATTCGTCAAAGCGAAAATTGCCGAAACGCTGATATGGGGATTAAACGGAGAGCTTCTGCCAAAATTGATCGTTATCGTCGGACAAACCGCTTCCGGAAAAAGCAAAATGGCCGTAGAATTAGCCAAAAAACTTAACGGGGAAATTATTTCAGCCGACTCCAGACAAATCTACAAGGAAATGAACATCGGCACGGCTAAAATATCCAAAAAAGAAATGAAGGGCGTCCCCCATCATCTTTTAAACATAGTTTCTCCTGATGAAAATTTCACTGTCGCTCAATACGAAAAACTGGCTGTAGATAAAATAAGAGAAATATACAATAATGGAAAAATCCCAATACTGGTCGGGGGGACGGGATTTTACATTCAATCAATAGTGGACGGAATTACCATCCCTAAGGTTGCCCCTGATTGTAAATTAAGAGAAAAATACAATAAAAAATCCGTGGACGAGCTTTTTAAAATACTCAAAAAAATAGACCCTCAAAGAGCCGAGACTATTGAAAGAAAAAATCCTCAACGGCTTATTCGGGCGATTGAAATTGTCTTAAAGACAAAAAAACCTGTCCCTCTTCTTAAGAAAAACAAGCGGTTTGATTGTCTGATAATTGGGACGGAAGCGCCTAAAAATTGCCTGAAAAAAAGAATATCCGAAAGGGTAGACGCAATGATCAGGCGAGGCTTAAAAAAAGAAGCTGATGGATTGGCTGATAAATACGGCTTTGAGATTCCCTCTATGAGAACGATTGGCTATCAGGAGTGGTCCTCCTGTGTTAAAACTACGGAAGATAAACAAAAAGTTAGAGATATTATCAAGTCTCACACTCTCCAATACGCTAAACGCCAGATGACTTGGTTTAAAAGAGATAAAAGAATTAATTGGGTCAAAAATGAGAAAGAGGCGTTCGCATCAGCGAAAAAATTCTTAGCTACCGGCTAAATTATCTCTCAATAACTTTCTAACAATATCCGGATTTGCTTTCCCCTTTGTTTTCTCCATCAACTTTCCGATCATAAATTGAACGGAAGCTTCTTTCCCTTTCTTAAAATCCTCTACAGCCTTCTGATTTTCTGAAATCACTTCCTTGACGATGCTATTCAAATCCCCCTCATCAGTAATCTGAACCAACCCTTTCTCCTTTATGATGAGAGAGGGATTTTTCCCCGTTTCAAACATTTCCTCCAGAATAACCTTGGCAATCGTTGAAGAAATTCTTCCATCTTCAACTGAAAGGATGACCTCGGCAAAATTTTCCGGCGAAGCTTTAAAATCCTTTCCTTCAGTTGACTTAACCGATGAAGACTTATTGAAAAACGACTGCAAGACAGTGATTATGTAATTAGAGGCAAGTTTAATAAAGTTTTTGTCTTCTCTATTCTTTACGGTAGAAACAACTTTTTCAAAATAATCGCCCAAGGATTTATTTGCCACCAAAACTTCAGCAATTTTTTCATCCAAAAAGTAATCTCTCTTAAATCTTTCCCCTCTTTGACTCGGCAATTCCGGCAATTCAGCTTTAATTTCATTAATCAGTTCGGAACTGATTTCCATAGGAGGCAGGTCCGGTTCAGGGAAATAGCGGTAGTCATGAGCCCCTTCTTTTTCCCTCTGACTGAATGTTTTCCCCTTAACTTCGTCCCAACCCCTTGTTTCTTGAATAATTTTTCCGCCGGAAATTAAAACTTCTTCCTGTCTTTTAATTTCATAATCAATCCCCCTCTCCACCGATTTAAAAGAATTGAGATTTTTAATTTCAACTTTTGTGCCTAATTTTTTTAAATCCTTTGTTATGCTTATATTAGCCTCAACCCGCATCTGTCCCTTTTCCATATCAGCGTCAGAAACGCCTATGTATCTCAAAATCAATTGAAATTTTTCAGCAAATTCTCTTGCCTCCTTGGCTGAAGTTATCACCGGTTCAGTTACCAGCTCCATCAAGGGTATTCCGGCCCGATTAAAATCAACCAAAGAATACTCCTGGCCGGCGGAATGAGCCAGCTTGCCGGTGTCCTCTTCCAGATGAATTCTGGTTATCTCAATATTCTTTTCACCAACTTTTAAAACTCCTTTCAAGCACAAAGGCTTGTCGTATTGGCTGATCTGATATCCTTTCGGCAAGTCAGGGTAAAAATAATTTTTTCGGTCAAATTTAGAATCTTCTAAAATTTGGCAGTCCACGGCGAGTCCCGTTTTAATTACTTTTCTGACCGCCTCCTTGTTTATAACCGGAAGCGTGCCGGGATGACCCATGCAGACGGGGCAGATATTAACATTGGGCCCGCCTGCATCGCTATGCGAAGCATTGCGGGCAGGATTTTTCTCGTCCGGATCATTCAAACAACCGCAAAACATTTTCGTTTTGGTCTTCAGTTCAGTATGTATTTCTAATCCGATCACCGGAAAATATCCCATAACATTTCTCAATTTTTAATAACAATAAAATCACATTTCGGAAAGTCCGCTCTCAAACGCTTCTTGAAGCGCTGATGAAATAATATCTTCCAATAAAGAATAATCCCGCTTATCAGCCGATTGCATTGCGTCAACATAACGTTTTCTATCTTCTTCCGTTTCAACTTTAATTTCCAGAAGTGGAAGTCCTAATTTCAAAAATATAAAATTAGTTATAAGGCGAGCCGTTCTTCCGTTATAATCGTTAAAAGGATGAATCCAGACAAACTGATGCTGAGCCCAAGCAATTAAAGATATTACTTCTTTGAGATATTTATTCACTTCTGATTTCGGCGAAATATGCTTCAAACGTTCATTCAAATCATCGCAAAATTGCCTTATCAGAATCGGCACATTGTAAAACTTCGGCGGATGATAATCGGAAACTTCTACTTCAATTTTCCTAAACTCGCCAGCCGATTTCGGAAAAATCCACGCAAAACATTTTTTATGAATGGCCAAAATCAATTCGGAGGAAATCAAAGAATCCTTTTTAATTAAACCCTTGATAAATTTCAGACCCCTCTCTACTCCTTCCGCTTCCAAACGCGCTAATTCAGCGCGCGGAATAATTCCGAATTTTGTTTCCCTGAAACTGGTGGCGTCTTTTGGCCTCGTAGAATCTTTCTTTTTTGACGCTAGAAAGCTTTAAAAAATTATACAAAAGAAAAGCCCTCACAAGTTCTTTGCATTTTTGCGATTTATCAATTTTTTTAACATTACAATTCCTCATTTTTTTTAATTCTATCAACTCTTCTTTGAAAAATCAATTACGCGCATATGCGCCGCAATTGAGCAAAAAAGGAAATAAGGATGTGTTGATGTCTGACGTCAACATCTCGCTTGATGCCACGATTTGTGATTTCAAGCTAACGCCCCTCCCCAACGCCTCACCGCAAATAATTCAAAGGGAGCTTAGCTCCTTTTGTTAGATTTGGGTTTCTTTTTTGTCTGTGGCCACCCTGCCTCCCTGCCACTGCCCGCGATAAAGATTTGCCTCCCCTTTTACCTCGTAAAACATTGCATGAGCCACTCTGGCTCCCATCTCAATCTCCACTTCGCAGGGACCGAGATTAGCGATGCCAAAGGTTAATTCTCCGCAATAACCGGGTGAAGCGTTGCCTGTAAAAATCATCAAGCCGGAGCGGAAAAGGGTTGTCCTTGGACGGAAAAGAATCAAAATATCTTCCGGCGTATTAACTTTTTCTATAGTTTTCATTAAATAATATTTCCCGGGTTTAAAAACAAAGCTTGAAGGTTTTCCGGAATCGTATTTAGCTAAAGATTTTATTTCCGGCGTCTTTCTCTCTTCTACCCCCAGAAAACCTGCTCCTTCCAATTCATATATCTCCCCTATCCGCAAATCAAAACCAGCCCCTTCGGGATTATTCAATTCCCTCTCGCAGAGACCTTCCACTAATTTCTTTTCCTTTACCAATTTATGAAGTTCCTTTATCCCCAATATCATATTTTAACAATATTTTATTTTTTGGAATTGTTTCCTGAATTTAACTACTTGTTTTCTTATTGACTCGGGATTTTCTTTATCTAAAACAACCCCCTTAATAAATCCGGCGATTTTTTTCATTTCCCTTTCCTTCATTCCATATCTTGTCATTTCCTGAGCCCCTAAACGGACTCCCCTCGGATTTTCAATATCAACTTTTCCAACGACGATAATATTCTTATTAGATATAATATTAGCTTTCTCCAATTCTCCGGCGACAAAATCACCTCCTCCTTGACTCTCAACATCCAAGCTTACTTGATGGCTATTGGTAAATCCCCCTTTCTTCCCTCTAACGCTGAATCCCAATTTATCAAGTTCTGAGGCCAAGGCCTTAGCGTTCTTTATTATCTGCGCCCCGTAGTTTTTGCCGTATTTTTCCATTTCTTTAAGGGCGACATATAGGGCAGGCACCCGGTGAAGATGATGATTGGAGGAAAATCCGGGGAAAACTTTTTTCTGGATTTTTTTCTGCAATTCTTCGTCAATATTCCCGATAATTATTCCTCCTTGAGGGCCGGGGAAAGTTTTATGGGTTGATGAAGTGATGATATCAGCGCCTTCAGCTAAAGGATTTTGAAAACATCCGGCGATGATAAGGCCGAAAACATGCGCGGCATCATAAACTATTTTAGCGCCGATTTTATCGCACTCTTTTCTTAATTCTTTTATGGGTTGGGGAAATAAAATAACTGAACCGCCCAGAACTATGAATTTAGGTTTTATTTCCGAAATCATTGCCTTGGCTTTTTCCAAGTCCATACCCAATCCTTCTTGATCAAAGGGAAAATGAGAAACATTCAGTCCCAACATTCCGGCCGCGCCGACTTTTTCGTGAGAAACGTGAGAGCCTCCGGCAATACCGAGAGTAATAATATTATCCCCTCTTTCGGCGAGCGCGGAAAAAACAGCTAGATTAGCTATTGTTCCGGAAATGGGGCGGATATCAACGAAATTGGCTTTAAATTGCTTTTTAAATTCTTCTATGGTCGCTTCCTCTATCGGGTCAACATATTTTAATCCTCTATAATATCTTTTATAAGGCAATCCCTCAGCATACCGATGCATCAGGTCAGAACAATAACATTTCTCGGCTAAGGGAGACATTACGTTCTCGGAAGCGATTAAATTAATACACTCCTTTCTCCATTTATTGTGTTTTTGCAGAAGAGTTAAAACTTTGTCCATAGAATTAGTATTAAGTATTAAGTATAATGCTTTACCAGCCGAATTCGCTATAAATTATACCACCTAAAATGCATTTTAATGCTTGCCTTGAATGGGGCATAAAGTTTTTAGGCAATTCATCCAAGCTAAACCATTTTAAATCATCGCATTTATTGGGCTCCATTATTTTAGGCTCGCTTTTCCAATTGTTAATTCTAAAATAAATCTCTATTCTTTCTTGATCAGATTGCTTTTTGTGAATTACATGAATCAACTCCAAATCTTTCGGCTCTATATCTATACCAACCTCTTCCTTCACCTCCCTGAAGACTGCCTCACTGAAAGTTTCGCCACTATCAACGTGTCCGGCGGGAAAATCATACTCGCCATCGTGAAACCCCGTATTAAATCTTCTTAAGAGCAGAATGCTATTATTTCTAATCAACACCAAGTATACAGCCGGCGTTATTTTAAACCTCTCCATATTTATAATTTATATTGAAAATTGAAAATTAAAAATTTACGACTATAATTCTCCTAAGGTGGTTTGGAATTTTGATTCCAGGTCTTTCATCATTTCTTTATGGAATTGCTCATCATAATCTTTAGTTAAGGCCTTTATCGCCCCGCAGCATTTATTTTCCAGACAAAATCCGGCCGCAAAGCACTTTGGAGCAATATGTTCAGCCAGCCATCCCAATTTCTTTTTTTTCAGTAAATTCTTAATGGCTATCACCTCTTTGAGACTCAATCTCCTCAACTCTTCCTCAACCGTAGAACAAGTTCTCAAGGGATAATAACCGGCAATTAAGTTGAAAAGATTATAATCCTGAACAACGTCTATTCTCAAACCCCTTGGAATAACAAATATGGCATCTCGCTCCCTTACTCCCATGGAGATCAAACGAGAATAAACTTCCAAAGAATCTAATGCTCTTCCCAAATATCCACATAAGAACTCTTTATTATTCCTGACACTTGGCGGTATGGAAAATACCGAATTAAGGGCATCAATCATTTTCGGGCTGACTTTTTTGTCCTTAATGCTTGTTTTATATTTATTGAAAACTTTAACTGCCCGTTCAGCGCAATAATAGACCGACTCCACAACCATAGGAACCGTCCTGTGCCTTTTCTTATCGCCCCAAACCCTCCAGGCAACCGAAGAAAACATCTTGATATTGGCCGATAGTCCATAGTCCCTCGCTATCTGTTGGCGTTTCTCAAGCAATCCCATCCATTTGTCTTTGAATGTTGTTCTGTCCTTAACAGCCTCCTCAATTTCCTTTTTTAATCCGTCTAATCTTTTTTTCAAGGCCGGCGTAACAACAAAATCGCTGGATACAATTTGAAAATCTTCTTTACTCTTCTTCTTTTTGGCGATGTCTCTGACCAAACTTATTTCTTTCGGATCTCTAAAAATACTGGGGAACGGATAAGTGTTTCTCGGAGCAACCACTCTCGTAGCATATAAAAGATCAACGCCAAATTTCTTTAACTCTTTTCCCACTTCCTTAAGCACCATTCCGATTTCTTCAGGCATCCATTCTTTTTCAACTTCGTATTCCCTTTTCAGGGAAACAATTGATTCTATCGGCAATTGAATTATTCCTGTGCCGTAAATTCCGTATTGAAGTATCTTGCTGGCCTCGTCTTTTTGAACGCCTTGTCCTAAAAGCCAATTGAGGATATTTATATTTTTCTCCGAGGCTATTCTGTAGATTTCAGACGCCTTCTCGTTTTCTGATATGGATGAAGGGTAGACAATGTCATTAATTGTCGTATCGGTTCTTCTTCCTGACGCCATTATAGCTGAAGCAAAAACTATGCCGGTTAATCCGGAGTCAAGAAATTTACTCGCCTCGTAGGAAAAAGACAATACCGGAGTCGTGGACATTGAGGCGTGGCCTATCAAAGACGACTTCCTTAAAATGTTTTTTATTTTATCGTTAAGATTTTCACCTTTATCTGTTATTTCTTTCAGGACATTTTCAATTGATTTTCCGCTAAAAGTAAGGAGTCCGGAAAGAGCGACTATTTCTTGAGGATTTAAAACCCCTGTCTCGTCTTTAAAAACAGGGATGATTCCCAAAAATTTGATTTTAAGATTAGAAGTTGATAAAGACATAGGTTTAGGATTTAGGTTCTTCGCTTAATCTGCTTCCGACAGCTCCTTGCTGTCCGGCGTACTTATGATCTTTCTGCTTCGTATAAATGATTTCAGCCGGACTGGAAAGGGTTTCAAAAGTCATGGCGCAGATTCTCATTCCCGGATACAGAATAATTGGCCTAACGCTCATATTTCCGAATTCCATTACCGCTTTTCCGTGCCATCCTGGATCAAACCTGGCCGCGGTTGAATGGACAACCAGTCCTATCCTCCCCAACGAAGATCTTCCGTCCAAGCGTCCCATTAAGCTATCAGGCAAAATTATATTTTCTTTAGTAACGGCAATGACAAATTCCCTCGGCTGAATTATAAACGGGCAATCATCTTCTATAAAAAATTCTTCCATTGATTCTTCTGAACTTTTACTTTTCCTTACATCAATAAATGAATAATTTGAAGGCTTGAAAATTCTGAATTCGTTCCCCAGATGCATATCCAGAGAACAAGGTCCTAATTGTTTTTCAAAATCAGGAGAAGGTTCTATTTTTATTTTCCCCTCTTCTATATATTTTTTTATATCGAGATCAGATAGAATCATATTCCTTAATTATTAATTATTGTATTTCTATGCCCATGTTCTTGGCTGTGCCCTCAATAGTCTTCATCGCCTGTTCAATGTTATCAGTGTTTAAGTCAGGCATTTTTTGAAGGGCAACTTTCCTAACCTGCTCTTTCGTCATCTTAGCAACCTTCTTCTTATTAGGAGCGCCGGAACCCTTCTCTATACCAATTTCTTTCTTAATGAGCTGAGAGGCAGGTGGCTGCTTCAAAATAAAACTATAAGTCCTATCAGTGAAAACAGTAATCTCCACCGGAATTTTAAATCCAGAGGAAGCTTTTGTAGCCTCGTTAAATTTTTGAATAAACTCGCCGATATTTACCCCATGTTGAGCCAATGCCGGACCAACAGGAGGAGCCGGAGTGGCGCTGCCTGCCGGTATCTGAAGTTTTATAATTGCTTTTATTGCTTTTGCCATATATTTTATACTTTTCTTAATTGTAATGAATCTAATTCAACCGGCGTATCTCTTCCAAACATATTGACCAAAACTTTTACCTTTCCTTTTTCTCGATCAACTTCCGAAACCTTGCCGTCAAAATCACTGAATGGCCCATCGGTAATTTTTACTGCGTCCCCTACATTAACCTCTATCTTATACTTAGGCGTATCAACACCCATTCTCTTCTGAAGAGTCTTTATCTCCTCAAGAGAAACAGGTATTGGAGTCGTTCCTGAACCGACAAAACCGGTCACATTGGGAGTATTCCTAACGACATACCAGGAATCATCAGTAACAATCATTTCCACCAAAACATAGCCCGGATATATTTTTTCTTCAATCATCTTTCTCTTGCCGTTCTTTATTTTAATTTTCTTTTCTCTCGGAACTATGACATTAAAAATTTTATCATCCATTCCCAGGGAATCAACTCTTTGCTGTAGATTTTTCGCCACAGCGTCTTCATATCCGGAATAAGTGTGGATGACATACCAATTTTTTTCTTGTGGTAATTTTTGTTTTGACATGATTCTATTTAATTAAAAACTTATCAAGCAAGAAGCCGAATAGCTTATCAAGCCCCCCTAAAAAAGCGGCTACCGCCACAGAAACGCAGATAACAATCATTGTGTATCTGAAAGTCTCCTGGCGAGACGGCCAATTGACTTTTTTTAATTCAACCTTTACTTCTTTCAAAAAATTAACTAATCTGTTAAAAATATTCATACTTTCTTTAAATTAACGTTATTTAAAAAGCCCCTTTGGGCTTCTTTCCCATGTTATCAAAACGAATTTCCCTTGTCAATTTTCCTCCAACTCCTATATGTCAAGATTCTTGACTCTCTTAGCGTGGGTCTGGATAAACTTCTTACGCGGGGAAACCTCTGAACCCATCAATGTGTCAAAAATCTCATCTGTTTCTTTGCCGTCATCAATATGGACTTGAAGCAAAACCCTGTGTT
Organism: Candidatus Nealsonbacteria bacterium CG07_land_8_20_14_0_80_39_13; assembly: GCA_002779355.1. Taxonomy (NCBI): domain Bacteria; phylum Candidatus Nealsoniibacteriota; species Candidatus Nealsonbacteria bacterium CG07_land_8_20_14_0_80_39_13. Next base: position 10,674 of record PEWS01000011.1, read on the forward strand.
CGGGATTCATAGTCGTCTCCCATAATTCCTCCGCATTCATTTCTCCCAAACCTTTATATCTCTGAATATCAATGCCGGTTGTTTTTTCCATACCCTTAAAAATCGCTATTTGCTGATCTTCGGTATAAGCGTATTTAATATCTTTTCCTGATTTAATTTTATATAACGGTGGCTGGGCGATATAGACATATCCTTTTTCAAGAATTGGCTTGAAATGGCGGTAAAAGAAAGTTAGAAGCAAGGCTCGGATATGGCTTCCGTCAGAATCAGCGTCGCACATTATAATTATTCTGTGATATCTTAATCGTTCTATATCAAAATCATCGCCAATAGCAGTTCCCAAAGCGATAACTAAATTCCTGATTTCTTTTGATGCCAAAACTTTGTCCAAACGGGCTCTTTCTACGTTCAAAACCTTTCCTCTCAAAGGTAATATGGCCTGAAAATGCCTATCCCTAGCCTGTTTACTTGAGCCTCCGGCAGAATCTCCTTCCACCAGATAAAGTTCTGATTCCTCCGGCTTCCTTGAAGTACAATCTGCTAATTTTCCCGGTAAAGCCAATCCCCTTAAAGCCCCTTTTCTTAAGACCGTTTCTTTAGCTACTCGAGCCACATTTCTTGCTCGCTGGGAAAGGGCGCATTTTTCTATAATCGCTTTAGCGTCGTTGGGATTTCTTTCAAGAAAATCGGTTAATGTTTCCCCGACAACTGACTCAACCGCTGTCCTCGCTTCCGGATTTCCAAGTTTTCCCTTGGTCTGTCCTTCAAATTGCGGTTCTCTTATCTTTACCGAAATAACAGCTGTTAATCCCTCCCTTATGTCTTCTCCTGTCAGATTGGGGTCTTTTTCTTTGAGAAGATTATTCTTTCTAGCATAATCATTAAATACCCTGGTTAAAGTAGCTCTAAATCCGGTCAAATGAGTCCCTCCCTCTATAGTGTTGATGTTGTTGGCAAAACTCTCTTCGTAACATTCAAATTCTTCAGTATAGCGGAAAGCTGATTCAACAAAAATATTACTCTTCTCTCCTGAACAATAAAAAATATTTTCGTGGCGAGCCGGAGTTTTTCCCGTCAGATATTTAACATAAGATTCAACCCCTCCTTCAAAGTAAAAAGTATAAGAGGCTTCCGGTTTTTCTCTTTTATCGCGAACATCAATCCTTATCCCTTTGGTCAGATAAGCCTGCTGGCGAAGATGCTTTAATATCTTTTTAAGATTAAATTCTATTTCGGGAAAAATTTCCTGATCAGGCTCAAAAATGATTACCGTTCCTGTTTCCCGGGAAGTCCCTATCTTTTGAACAGCTGTTTTCACTTTTCCCTTAACATATTCTTGGGCAACTTTAATTCCGTCTCTGCTGATTTCCGCCCTTAAATATTTGGAAAGGGCGCAGACGACAGAAAGTCCGACTCCGTGCAGTCCGCCGGAAACCTTATAAGCCTCTCCGCCGAATTTTCCTCCGGCATGGAGAGTAGTCATAACTGTTTCCAAAGACGATTTCTTTGTTTGAGCATGTTTTTCTATCGGAATTCCCCTGCCATTATCTTCGCACCTTACCCTATTATCAGGTAGAAGCTCAACGCTGATCTTATTACAAAAACCGGCCATAGCCTCATCCAAGGAGTTATCAAAAATCTCCCATATCAGATGGTGCAATCCCTCCGGCCCTGTTGAACCAATATACATTCCCGGCCTCTTTCTTACCGGTTCAAGCCCCTCAAGAACATAAATGTCCTTGGCGCCGTAATCAGATTTTTTTGCTTTTATATCTTTTTCCATAAAATTAAATATTTACTTTCTCACTTCCCAACCTGCCTCTACTTCCAATCCCTTAACTATTTTAGCATGAATTTCGTCAATTTCCTCTGGGGATAAAGTCCTGTCGCCGGATTGATAAATTATATGGAAAGCAAGATTCTTTTTCCCTTGAGATATATTATCGCCTTCAAAAATATCAAACAAATCAATCTCTTTGGTGACAACACCCCCAAATTGCTTCATCTTGGCAATAACTTCCGCTATTTTTGTTTTTACAGGCACAAGAACAGCCAGATCCCTCATTGCTGAAGGAAAACGGGATATGGGACAATAATTATTCTCTTCTGAAGACAATTTTTGAAGCGCCTCAAAATCAAGAGTGAAAATTGTTAATGGTCGGGAAATTTTCAGCGCTTTTAAAATTCTCGGCAAAAAACCGCCTAAACAACCGACTGCGCTTTGATTAACATTAATTCTTGCTCCGTTTTCAAACTCCTCATAAGACGCGCCGGCTATGCCCAATTTCTTTAAAAGCAAATTAACAACCCCTTTCATTTCGCAAAACCTCTCCCCCGTCATCATCGCGGTTAATATCCTTTCTTCCGTTATTTTACATTTTTCGTTTTTAGTTTTAATTTTTCTGAATACTTTCCCTAATTCAAAAATATTAATTTCATCAAAATTATTCTGATTAGTCTTGATATTTTTCAATAAACTCACCTCTAAAATAGGCCTCAAATATTTTTGCTCGGAGCTCAATGGATTTTCTATTTCCGTCAAATCGGCAGAATTAAATCCGAATAAATCTTTCTCGTCTTCGCTGATAAATGAATAATTAAAAACTTCGGAAAATCCGATTTCCTTCAAAATATCCTTAGCCCTATCTTCCCAAAAAATATTTTCATTCCTTTCTTCCGGTTTTAAATAAACCATCGGCGCCTGAATGGAAATTTTCTCAAATCCGTAAAATCTCCCCGCCTCCTCCGCCAAATCTTCTTGAATTTTTAAATCCTGCCTGAATGTCGGAACCTTGAACAAAACAGAATCCTTATTTTTTTTAACAACCGCTAAATTCAAATTCTCTAAAATTTTAATGATCCTCTCTTCGGTTATTTCAACTCCGAGTATCTTGCCGACTTTCTCAATGTCTAATTTTATCCGCCAAGGATTAACGGGCTTAGGATAAAAATCAATTCCCCCTGTCACCTTCCCACCGGCCAAATCTTGAATCAAGTTAACTGCTTTCCCTATCGCCTCCATTGTCAGATTAGGGTCTAATCCGTGCTCAAAACGAAGAGAAGCGTCTGTCCTTAACCCCAAACTTCTTGAGCCCTTCCTGATGGCTAAACGGTCAAAATTAGCCGATTCTATTAAAATGTTCTTGCTTCCCGAACCGACTTCTGCTTTTTTACCACCCTTGATTCCGGCGATAGCCAATGGCTCTTCTTCGTCAGCAATAACCAAAATACTTTCATTCAACTTATATTCTTTATCATCTAGTGTAGTTATTTTCTCATTAGCTTTCGCTCGTCTTACGATAATTTTTTTTAGAACTTTGAACTTTGAACTTTGAACTTTGAAATTCACGTCTGAGACTTTGTCAAAGTCGAAGACGTGTAAGGGTTGTCCTGTTTCCAGCATCACATAATTTACAGCATCAACCACGCTGTTTATGGAATTGATTCCGCAAAACTGCAATCTTTCTTTTATTTTTATCGGCGACTCCCCTACCTTAACATTTTCCAATAAAATAGCTGTATAGCGCCGGCAAAGATTTTTCTCCTCAACAACAACCTTAAATTTTCCGCCTTTGCCGCGCCGTAGTCCCGCTTTCAGCGGGACGAAGGCGGGTAGCTTTTTCCCCAAGGCAACTGCTAATTCTCCGGCGATTCCCAAATGACTGAAGCAATCAGCTCTATTGGACAAAACCTTAACATCCAAAACCCAATCATTTCCATTTTTTTTGATTTCTTCTACTTCAAAGCTGTGCTTGATCAATAAATCAGCCGTTTTTTGCGGATCAGGCAACCCCTTCACGTATTTTTTTAACCAATTATATGAAAACAACATATTCTAAAATTGTTTTAGGAATCTTAGGTCGCCGGAATTGAACCAGCGGACATCATCAATTTTATATTTCATCATCACCAATCTGTCCAAGCCGAAGCCAAAAGCAAATCCCGTCCATAGCTTAGAATTCACTCCGGCATTTTTCAAAACATTAGGATGAACCATGCCTGCGCCCATCATTTCTATCCATCCTGTTTGCTTGCAGACTCGGCACCCCTTTCCTCCGCAAATTATACAAGAAAAATCAATTTCAAAACTCGGTTCAGTGAAAGGAAAAAAGCTAGGCCTTAAACGAATTTTTACTTCTCTCTTAAAAAACTTCTTCAGAAACTCCAAAATTACATATTTAAAATTAGCGACATTTATATCCTTATCAACCATTAAACCCTCAACCTGATGAAGTTGGAATTCATGAGAAGCGTCTGTGGCTTCGTTTCTATAAACTCTGCCGGGGATGATTATTCTTAAAGGTGGCTGATGCTCTTTCATATAGCGGATTTGAACCGGACTGGTATGAGGCCTTAAAAGCAATCTTTCGGGACTATCCGGATCTATTGCTTTATCGGATTTAATCCAGAAAGTGTCCCAGCCGTCTTTCGCCGGATGGTCCTTGGCGAAATTCAAAGCATCAAAGTTGTTCCATTGCGTCTCTATCTCCGGCCCGTCAGCGACATTAAAACCCATTGATTTAAAAATACCCTCCACTTCCCGGCGAACCAAAGTAATCGGATGCAAATGGCCTATTTCAATTTTTTTGCCGGGAATAGTGATGTCAAGCCATTCTTCTCCGCTCCCTCCATCTTCCTTCGCCTTAATCTCAACCGCTTTGCTTTTTAGAGCTTCTATCAAAAATGACCTCACTTCGTTCGCTTTCTTACCGACTTCAATTTTTTCTTCTCCGGCCAAATCCTTTAAGGAATGAAAAATCTGAACAAGCTCCCCCTGTTTTTTGTCTAAATATTTTTTCTCAATTTTTTTCAGCTCTTCAATCGCTCCGATTGAATTAATTTCTTCCCCTGCCTGTTTTTTTATTTCTTCAAGTTTCCCGATCATATTATACATTTTACCTCTTTCCCAATAAAAAATCTACTGCTTTTGGGAGCCACTGCTCCATTAAATCCGGCCTCTCCATTTGATGGTCTCCGCCCTTAACAATTATTTGATTGCTGAATTTGAAATTCAAACTTTCCCGCGGAACAGCAGGGTCTTTCTCTCCATGGATATGCAAAACCCTATCGTCCAATTCATTAAACTTTGAAGAAAAATCAATATCTTTCCCTAACAAAAAGTGATCTGCGCCGATATAATTTATTTTTGTCATTTTATCTTTTCTTTCGCAATCAGACAAAAACAATTTTTCCCATTCCATCCTTAATCTTCTCAATTTGACCAGCGAGGA
>PEWS01000011.1:15932-17636 GCA_002779355.1 Candidatus Nealsonbacteria bacterium CG07_land_8_20_14_0_80_39_13
GTTTATTTTCACATCGCCCATCTCTTTCTTAAAATAATCCAGCGCTTTCATAAATTCTTCTACCTGACTATCAATCTTCATCTGACTGAAATCTCCACCCGATAAACCGCAACCGGAAAAATCGAATCTTAAAGACGCAAACATGTTTTCGGCAAGCTTATCAGCTAAGGCCTTAAATTTCTTCTCTGTCGTGGCGCATTTCTCAAATCCGGAAAGACAAATTACTCCGCCATTAACAATGTCACCTGAAACAATAACCCCTCTAAGGTTTTGCTTTTCCGCGTTTAAAAATTCCACCAACTTCGTTTTCATGATCATGGATTTATTTTTAACTTCCTATGCTCCTGTGTCTTTTTAAAACTTAATTTGCTGATAACTGGCTGGCCTGTTTTTACTTCAATTTGTTTTCTGGCATTGCCGGCAATACCGCCACCGTCTCTCGCTACCTGCCGGTTTTTCGGAAATGTCTTTGGTTGGCGTTTTTTAGAAATCTCCGTAGTCGCTGTTTCCGCCAGCATATTCAAAACTAATTCTAAGTTAGTCATATTGTCCCGCAAATTCTCTTTTTTCAAATCCTTGTGCCTCTTGTAGTCCTTCGTCTTTAATCCCGCCCAAGCAAAAGAAATATCGTCTGTTAATATCGCGAATTCATCATTCGTATTCACGCCTCGCTCCTGCCATTCATTAGTCAAGTCCTTTCTTATTTCAATACTTTTCAAACGCAGATCAACCCAATTTTCAGAATATCCCTTTTTAAGATATGTCGCCAGCGCTCTTTTGATGGCTTTTTCGGGATCTTCGGTTTCTTCCACTCGCTCATAGCCGACTTTAGCAAGCCAAAGTTTAAATGGCTCGGCGTTGGGAGAGGGAATAGATTGGATGAAACGAAACATTGTTTCCGTATCAGTGACATCGATTAAACGCATTTTTCCGTCAGGAGCTATCATCTTCAAGGCGTGACATTTTGTCACGGTTTCATTTCCGCCCTCTTTAAGCAACCTTTCTTTTAACTTCCGCCAATAAGCCACGGGATCAACACTTTTCGTCAAAACCGCTATAATGTCAGAAACCGAAAAATACCATAATTCTTTTTCGTCATCCCAAACCCGGCGAATTTTTTTGCCCTCAAAAATAGCTATCTCCTTTTTATTTTTCATACATTTATTGTATCAAAAATCACCAAAAAGAAAAAACTTCTTTACCGCGGAATGGGGCGATCGTCGCTTTTCGTAATACAACTAAAAACCGTCCCGCTTTCAGCGGGACGGTTTTAAAATAAGAATTATGTCTTAAAATATTCCTTCAACATTTTCATTATCGTTCTTCTTCCATAACCGCCCTTTAAATATTCTTCTCTATTTTTGGCGTCAACTTTATTCCTAAACCCCTCATAAAAAATTAATACGTAGGGGCGGAAAGGTTTTGTCGCTAAACTTTTTCCGCTATTGTGTTCTCCGAACCTCTTTCTTAAATCAGCGGTATACCCGATATACAAACTTCCATTTTTTGAACTTTGAAGAATGTAAACGTAATAAAACATAAATACACAACGTTGCGAAACGCAATAAATTTTCAAAGAAAATTTAAGCGTTTCAGTAGCGTTTAAATTTTTCTTTTAGAAAAATTTATTACGCTGCGGTGCCTTTTGGTTAAAATCCGAACTTTTTTTGACGAAAATCCGGACTGCGAATTTTGAACGCTACG
>PEWS01000012.1 GCA_002779355.1 Candidatus Nealsonbacteria bacterium CG07_land_8_20_14_0_80_39_13
AATTATGACTAAGGGGGGAGGCGGAAAAGAGAATAGAGAAGCTGAAAGATGGGGAAACTGAAGATTATTGAGAGGAAACTAAAAGAGACCTCTCAAAAAGAAAGGACTCTTTTGTTACGGTAAGCTAATTTAGCAAACCATAGACTATCACCCGAATTTAATATAAATATAGCAAATGTAAAAAGATTGTCAAGTATTTTATGGTGGAATTGTGGAAAACTTTTATCGTAAATGAGAACAGCTCCGGTGGAGCGGACGGGGATCGAACCCGCATTATTCGGGTGATAGCCGAAAGGTTTACCAATTAGCCTACCGCCCCGCTTTTCCGGAACTGTATTTTCCATCATATCATAGAAAATTTGAAAATAAAAAATCTAATATAAATGAATAAAGCGGAGGCGGAAAAGAGAATAGAGAAACTGAAAACGGTGATTAATCATCACCGCTATCTTTACCATGTCTTGGATAAACAAGAAATTTCCGAAGATGTTTTGGATTCCTTAAAGCACGAGCTTTTTTCCTTGGAACAGAAATTTCCTGATTTGATAACTCCTGATTCTCCGACCCAAAGGGTGGCTGGAAAAGCGCTTGAACAATTTGAAAAAGTCCGGCACAGCCAGCCGATGCTTTCCATAGAAGATATCTTTGTTGAAGAAGAGCTTTACGATTGGGAGAATTATTTAAAAAAACTTATCCCGCAGAATGTTGATCCGGAATACTTTTGCGAATTGAAAGTTGACGGTTTTGCCGTTTCCTTAATTTATGAAAATGGAATTCTGAAAACCGGCGCCACTCGGGGAGATGGAAAAGTAGGGGAGAATGTCACTCAAAACCTAAAAACCATCCCCAGCATCCCGATAAAACTGGAAACGGGCGAGGGCGGGCCTCGACCGCTTTCGGGCAGAGTGGAGGTGAGAGGCGAGGTTTATATGGAGAAAAAGGCCTTTGAGGCTTTTAAGCCGTTTTATTCCAATCCGAGGAATTTGGCGGCCGGCTCCATCCGCCAGCTTGACCCGAACTTGGTCGCCGGCAGGCCGTTGAAGTTCCTGGCTTACAAGCTGATTACTGATTTGGGCCAAAAAAAACATTCCGAGGAGCATCAAATTCTTTCAGCCTTGGGATTTAAAACCGACTTGGGCAAAGTCTGTAAAAACATCAGCCAGGTTCTTGATTTTCGGAAAGAAATTGTTGAAAAAAGAGAAAAATTTCCTTTTATGATTGACGGGGTGGTCATCAATGTCAATGATAATTTTTTGTTTGAAAAATTAGGAGTGGCCGGGAAAAGTCCGAGAGGGGTCAGGGCCTTTAAGTTTTCTTCCAAGAAAAATGTCACGAAAATTCTGGACATAAAAATTCAAGTCGGCAGAACCGGAGCTATTACTCCGGTTGCCAAGCTGGAGCCTGTTCAGATAGAAGGAGTGACTATCACCAGAGCCACTCTCCACAACGAAGATGAAATAAAAAGATTGGCGGTCAAAATAGGGGATACAGTTGTGGTGGAAAGGGCCGGGGATGTTATTCCGGCGGTGAAAAAAGTTTTTACTGAACTAAGAACCGGAAAAGAAAAAAGTTTTGTTTTTCCGAAAAAATGCCCTATCTGCGAGACTGAGCTGGAGAGGCCGGCGGGCGAGGTTATTTGGCGCTGTCCCAATCGGAATTGCGGAGCCAGAAAAATAAAATCCTTATACCATTTCGCTTCCAGAAAAGCTTTTAATATTGACGGGCTCGGCCCGAAAATCATCAATCAATTGTCCGACAACAATTTAGTTTCCCAGCCGGCAGATTTTTTCGCCCTGAAAGAAGGAGACCTTGTCCCGCTGGAAAGATTTGCGGAAAAGTCAGCTAAGAATTTGGTTTTGGCCATAGAGGCGAGAAAGAAAATCGGCTTGGCGGAATTTATTTATTCTTTGGGCATTAGAAATGTCGGCGAGGAAACAAGCCGAGATTTGGCTGAATATTTCAAGACATTGGAAGGATTGAAAAAAGCGCCTCTGGCTGATTTGGATAATATAAAAAATTTAGGTTCAGTGGTAAGCTCGTCTGTTTTTGATTGGTTTCATAATAAAAAGAATCTGGAAGTTATAGAGAATTTAATAAAAGCCGGCATAAGAATAACAGAGACCCGATCTCTGCAGGAAACAGAGACCCGATCTCTGCGGGAATCTCTGCGGGAATCAAGAGGGGATGGGCCCTTGCTGTCCAAGAATTTTGTTTTGACCGGAGTTTTGGAAAAGATGACTAGGGAGGAAGCGGAGAAAAAAATAAGAAGTCTGGGAGGAAAAGCACTGGATGCGGTTTCAAGAAAAACAAGTTATGTTGTTGCCGGAAGCGAGCCGGGAATGGTAAAAATAAATAAGGCCAAAGAATTGGGGGTGAGGATTATTGATGAAAAAGAATTTCTTGATATGATTAAATAATTATGGATTTTATTGTTTCTCACTTTAAACGCCTGGATTGGATACTGATAATAACAGCGATGTTATTGTCCGGCATCGGCCTTGTTTTTCTTTACAGCTCCTGCCTTGGAGGAGGGGATTTTTATGATTTTCAGAAACAATTCATTTTTCTTTTGATTGGTATTTCTTTGATGTTCGGTGCTAGTTTTTTTGATTGGAGAAATCTGAAAGAAGATTCCCGCTTAATCTTAGTTCTTTATTTTATTTGTATTGCGGCTTTGGCCGGGATACTTCTTTTCGCTCCGGAAATAAGGGGTATTAAGGCTTGGTATAAAATAGGGCCTGTTTCTTTTGACCCGATAGAAATAACAAAGATTGTTTTGGTGATTTTATTGGCCAAATATTTTTCCAACCGTCACATTGAAATGTACAGAGCGAGGCACATTATTCTTTCCGGATTTTATTTTTTGTTTCCGATTCTTCTGATTTTTTTCCATCCTGATTTGGGCTCTGTCTTAATTCTATCCGTCCTTTGGCTGGGCATGCTTATTGTTTCAGGAATTCCTCTTCGCCATTTCTTGGCCTTGCTGGCCTGCGCGGTTCTGGCCTTTTCTCTCTGCTGGGCGACTGTTTTAAAAGATTATCAAAGGGAAAGAATTTTGAGTTTTGTAAATCCGATAGACCCTTTAGGAATGTCCTGGAATCAAAATCAGGCGAAAATTGCCATCGGATCAGGAGGGGTTTGGGGCCAGGGAATCGGCAAGGGCTCCCAGACTCAATATGGATTTTTACCCGAGACTCGGACTGATTTTATCTTCGCCTCCATTGCCGAGGAAACCGGTTTAGCTGGGGTAGGGGTTTTGCTTTCTCTTTTCTTTATTTTGCTTTGGAGAATAATAAAAATTTCCCTTTTAAGCGAGAATAATTTTTCCCGGCTTTTCTCGGCCGGCATAGCCATTCTCATTGTTTCTCAAATTTTTATCCATATCGGCATGAATATCGGACTTTTGCCGATTATCGGCATCTCTCTGCCTTTTGTCAGTTATGGAGGGAGCGGTTTAATTATGTTTTTTCTGGCGATAGGCATTCTTCAGAGCATAAGAATGAGGTAAAAATTTTGTAAAAAGTTATCCACAGGAGAAGGGCTTTGAGTCCTGTTTTTTTTAAGGTAAGATATAGGGGAAAGACAATCATATCGGGTAACCGATTAAAGCGTAAATGGAGAAGGCAAAAAAAATTTTTATTTCCCTATTAGAGGCAACAAAATATTGCGACCATTCACAGGAGTATTTGAGTTTGAGGGCTAGGCAGGGGAAGCTAAAAGCGGTTAAATTTGGCAGGAATTGGGTTATGAAAAAAGAATGGCTGAACGAATACATTCAGAATTTTAATGGCAACGAAGAAGCATCAGATATTTCTACCCCTGCCCTTACATCTGTTGCATCCGCCCCTGCTTTTGAAAATAAAATTATGGAAATTCCCAAAAAAAATAATTTTTTTGATTCTTTGTTTTTGAAACTGGCGTTGGCGCCATTGGTAATGCTTTTATTTTTAGGATTGGCTGTAGCAGTTAATGACGAGTCTTATAATGAAAAAATTCTTGGTTTTATTTCTTCCGTTTCCATAAATATTTCTGAAGCAGGAGTGGCGATGTCTGAAGCGGGGACAGCGCTTAGTGATGGCGTCTATGATTTCAATCAAAATCTTGACGATGGCTTGGCTGATCTTTTTACTGATGTAAAAACTTTTGCTGAAAACACAGTTGGCGAAACTGCTGACAAGACAGCCACCAATTACCAGTTGGCATCTTTGTCTTTCTCCGGAGGCGTCGTTTCTTTTTCCGGCAGCATCGTTTCTCAACTTGCAGGTTTGAAAAATAATTTTCTTGACGGCTACGATTTCGCTGACAGCTGTGTTGAAGACGGGGTAGCATCCATTTTTATCAAAACAGGATCTGATGGGATAACTCCTGTTGAAACAAAATCATTGGCGATGTTGGGAAATGATGTCGCTGGAAATGTTAAACAATATTGGCGCTGGGTATTTGCCCAAGCTTCTGAAAAAAGCAATGAGACAAAAAATAATTATCAGTTGGCTGATAACTACATTGAGGAAAAAGTGGCTAATGCAGTTTATGGCATAATTGATAGCGCATCCGGCAATGTTTCCGGTTTTGCCTTAGTTGTTAACGGAGGAGTCTATGATTTTAACAGAAGTTTTGATGGTGGCGTTTCCTTTATTTTCAACGAAGCGAAGAATAAGTTTAATGTTCTTGGCAAGACATTCGGTTCTTATGGGACTGAAGTCACTCAAAGCACCAAGGAGGTTCCGCAGGTTGTTGTTCAGGAATTTGCGCAAGGTCAGAAAGAAACCGTGGTCAGGGAAATAGTTTCCGGTTTGAGCGATAAAGACTTAGCCGCTCTCCGTAATGAATTTAATTTGAAAATTTTTGATTTAGGCGCTCAAGTTCAGGCGTTAAGAGTCGGCGGAGGGGGAGTTGGTCAGATTATTCAAGGCGGTCAATGTCAAACCTGCAAGCAATGCGATAATTGTAAAGAAACAGTCATAGAAAGAGTGATAAGTAACATTACTCAAATAAATCCCGTAACCCAGACAACGACCAATACTATTACAGTTGATAACACAGCCCTTGAAAGCGTAAAGGCGGATGTTACTGTTTTGAAAACAGACACAACTACCTTAAAGACAGACGTCGCCTCCCTTAAACTGGGAAATTTTAGCGCTATTAATGTAAGCGGGTTATCTTCGTTGAATGTACTGAATGTCAATAGTTCAACTATTCTTGGAGACGCTTCTTCCGATAATTTAGTGGTTAATGCTGTTTCAGAATTTAAAGCGCCGGTAACTCTTTCCGCTGATGTTATTTTAGGAAGCGGGAAGAAATTAACTCTTTCAGACATTACTATCGGTTCGCTTGTTTTTGCCGGGACAGGCGGGCTTGTTTCTCAAGACAACAGTAATCTTTTTTGGGATGATACTAATAATCGTTTAGGAATCGGCACGGCGACGCCTCAAAAAACAATGGATATCAGAGGAGATTTGTTCATTCCGGCAACAGACACGGCGGTTGATTGCGACGGTTCAACCACTACCGCCGCCGGTACCTGTTCTACTACTGGCGACAATGCCACTTTGGTTGCTCTCGGGTCAAATAAATTGGATTTTGATAATGATGGAGTTGCTGACAGTCAGCCATTGTGCGTCAATTCCCTTACCTCTCCTACTATAATAGCTAAAGATGATGACAACAATTGCGCTAATGGAGCTGGGACAGGGACAGGGACAGTGATTTTAGGGACTTTGGGCGGGACGGAAATAATTACTGCTACATCGGCGTGGGCTTTTAAAGATGGTGACGGTGATGGATTTTTAGATGACGGAGAGGATTTATATATTGATAATGCGCCGGCTTTAAAATATTATGCCAGCGGAGGGACTAAATTTATTTTTGATTCAATCAATGGCGTTGTCGGCATTGGCGCGACAGCTCCGGCTGCTAAATTAGATATTTTTGGTTCCGGCGCCCAGCTTCGGCTTTCTTACGATGGATCTAATTATTCTACTCTAAATACCGGCGCCACCGGCGATTTGACTATCGCGCCGAGTGGGGGAGATGCTTCTTTCACCGGCAATGTTTTACCGTCAACTGATTCAACTTATAATTTGGGTTCTGACAGTGTGAGGTGGGCAAA